>JAYTWP010000104.1:0-8019 GCA_043743395.1 Actinomycetota bacterium
GGCGTTTCTTTGCGGAGATGGCGTCGCCACGGAGGCTCAACGCTCTCTGTACGCGAAGGCCCGTGAGCAACTCGAGTGGAACGCCGCGCTGTTGAGACCTGGCATCTCGTTTGAGGAGATCGCACGCGGGGCCTGGCCGATCCCACCCGAGTTCGGCGCGAGCCGCTATTACTGCATCGGCTATGGACTCGGCATCGCTGGAGACTTCCCGAACATCCCACACGTGCCCGACCACGGACCGTACCCGGTACAGGGCGCGCTTGAGCCGGACATGGTGTTCTGCATCGAGAGCTACATCGGATCATCGGCCTTCGGCCAAGGAGTGAAGCTCGAAGACGAGTTTCTCATCACAGCCACTGGTGCCGAGCGAATCAGCCGGTACCCATTTGATCCTCGACTCGGCGGTGTTTGATCTCGCTCACCGGATTATCGCTGTCCGCGCCAACGTTGCGGAATCGTTATCGCTGTCCGCGCCAACGTTGCGGAAACGGGCACCGTTGAGATCGGCACCCAGAACACCGCACCGCCAAGATCACCCTCGAACTCTTCGGGCATGCCGCCTCCCATCAGTCGGTGCACTCGCGCGTGTACGCCATCAAGTCTGCGCGAAACGCACCGGCACCAGGGTCGAGTAGCGGCCATCGACGCATATCAGTGCGGGCGGAGGGACTCGAACCCTCACATCTTTCGATACAGGGACCTAAACCCTGCGCGTCTGCCAGTTCCGCCACGCCCGCGTGACCGGTACAGCCTGCCGTGAACCGCGGACAACTGCAAACATGGGCTCGTTTGCCGGCGGCCGACAAGCTCTGCGCAACGCCAGCCGGGAGTTGTTGTGCGCCGTGTTGCTCCCAGAGCTACACAGCGCACGAGAACGTACAGAAACCAGCAGCTTATTTGCCGACAGCCCCTGCGTGTTGGCCGCCAGTGGCCAGGCCGGATACTTGTGGCCGCGGACACTCGTTCGCAATTAATCGATCGCGACCACGATGTCGGGTCCACCGACATTGACCTTGGTCACCCACGAAGCTGGAGTGCTGACCGAACGGTGCGGTGCCATGCGACCGCGGGCCTTGCCTCGCCACAACACGTTGTCACCCTGCGTAAACGAGATCGTTGACGACGCCGAGTCTCGGACCAAGCGAAGGGTGAATCTGTCGAGCGGGGCGCCATCCCGACTCCGCACCACGGCGGGCGATATCCACGCGATCGGGTCGCGCACCGTGATGCGCGTTGCCGGCGCGGGCCATTCGGACATCGTGAGCCAGTCGACGATAGACGCGGCAACGTATCTGCCATCGAGCGCGCAGATGTCGGCCGTTTCGGCGGGGTGAACAAGGTTGCCTGCAGCGAAAACTCCGGCTCGGCTCGTGCGCAGCGCGCCGTCGACAACCGGTCCACGATGGACGTCGTCGATCACGAGTCCGCCGCGCCGCGCGAGTTCATGGTCTGGGATCCAATCGCCGGTGAAGACCACAGTGTCACAATCGATGCGCCTGCCGTTGGTGAGTGTGACGGCTTCGACGCGGCGATGACCATGAATCTCGGCGACGTCGCAGTTCGGAATGATCGGCACCCGATGCCGGCTTGCCGTTGCGAGACGAAGAGCGGCGTGCGTCTGATGGTGGGGGAGCGATGTCACCATCGCAACGACGTCGCAGCCGGCGTGCTGCAGGGTTATCACTGCTGAAAAGCTCACGTGCTCGGCGCCAACGATGACGGCGCGGCGGCCCGGTCGTTGGTGGTGTTGCGTTGTGAGTTGCTGAAGCGACCCTGTGGTGAAGACGCCCGCGCCGCGATCCCCAGCGATGAGCCGCGCTGCGCGTGGCCGTTCGCGCACGCCAGTTGCGAGAAGGACTGCGCCAGCTTGTAGCGAGGACAAACCCGTGGAGTCAGCGATTTGGAGAGTAGATCCATCGAACCAATCTGTGGCAGTGGTTGATGTGCGGATGTGAATTCCGGCTGCCTCGGCGCGACGACGAAGCTCAGCGGCGTAACGCGGCCCGGTCATCATTCGATGAAGATCGCGCATGCCGAAACCAAGGTGGTCTGTGTGCCGTGGCACGCCACCCGATTGGTTCTCGCGTTCGAGGACCACGATGTTCGAGACGCCGCGCTCGCGCAATGCAAGTGCGGCGCTGAGGCCCGCTGGTCCTGCCCCGACAATCGCGACATCTACCAAGACCGGGGGGCTACTCATGAGCCGCCGAGCCGCCGAGCCAATCGGCCATTGATCGGCCGCTCGATTGCGCTGCCAGCGCGCAGACCTCCGCACTGCAGTAGAAACCCTGGCAGCGCCCTGCGAGTGCACGCGTGCGCCGTCGGAGACCGTCGAGGTTGCTCGCCACAGGCGCCACTGTGCAAGCGGCCCTGATCTCGTCGTGAGTGACGCGCTCGCAGTGGCACACGATCGCGCCGTGCGAGCCTGCTTGGTACGGCCGCTGATACGCCTCGCCCAGGTTCGTGACAGTGATCGTGCGTCGTTCACTCGGGTCTTTCGAGGTGCTCTCGAGACCACAGAGTTCGAGTCGTGTTCGTGCTTCTTCGGCGAGTGCCATCGACGCGGTGAGCCCAGTGGAACGAATGCCACCGAGGCACACGTATCCGAGTTGGGCGTCGTGCGTAACCTGATAGTCGCTGTGCTCGGTGGCTGCCCGAAGGCCGGCGTACACCGCGGTGACTTCCTCGTTCATCAGTTCCGGAAGTATGCGGTGACCCATCGCGAGGAGCGCATCGACGCCGTCACGAGTCGACCCGGTCGATGTCTTGTCGTCGATGTCGTCAGCAGTCGGTCCGAGCATGACGTTGCCGAACACGGTGGGCGCGACGAGCACACCTTTGGTGTGCGACGTCGGCACCGGCAGGATGGTTCGGCTGAGCAGCGGGCGAGCGAGTTTGTCGAACACGATCAGTTCGCCACGCCGGGGCCGAACTGTGAAGCCGGCCAGCCCGAACAACGCGTGAACGTCGTCGCTATACAGCCCGGCCGCATTGACCACGAAGCGAGCACGCACGCAGTACCCAGCTGAGGTCGAGATCGACGTCGTGCCGTCGTCGCGAGACAGTTTCGTCACGTGGTGATTCGGCAACCAACTGGCGCCGTTGGCGATGGCTTCCCTTGCAAACGCCAGTGGAGTGCTCCACGGATCGATGATGAATTCACCGGGCACGACCATCCCGCCACGCGCACCCGACGCGAGGTGAGGTTCGAGCTCGTACACCGTGTCTTCGTCGATCAGCGACGCGTGGGCGTAGCCATTCGCTGCTGCCTTTGTTGCGATTGATGGCAAGTTCGCTGCTTGCTCGTCACTCCATGCAACGAGTACGGCTCCGGTTTGCTCGATGGCGATACCGACCGATGGGGCGTAGTCGTTGAGGAGCTCGTAGCCGCGACTCACAAGTCGAGACTCCATCGACCCCGGCGTGGCATCGAAACCCGTGTGTAGAATCGCGGTGTTCGCCTTGCTCGTGCCCGCCCCTATATCGGGGCCGGCATCGAGTAAGGCCACCGAGAGACGTTGATGCGAAAGCAAGCGAGCAACCGCAGTCCCCACAACTCCCGCACCGATCACGGCGACGTCGTAGCACTCAGTCATCAAGACTCAAAGTGGCTTCGGCGACGGCTCGCCAGGCGCTGAGCCGGTCGTTGGCTTCGTCGTTAGTGATGCTCGGCTCGATGACTGCCGATGGTTTCCACTTGTGAAGGGTGGCCTTACCGCCCGCCCCCAACTGTGCAAACGCTGCCACGCCGAGCGCGGTGGCATTCGGCGATGGATAGACCTCGACCGGCGCCTGCAGTAGGTCGGCTTGCGTCTGCAGCAACACCTTTGATCGGGTGAGGCCACCATCGACGCGTAGCCGCACGAGAGGCGTGCCCAGGTCGGATCCCGCCGCGCGCGCCAACCACGTGACCTGCGCGGCAATGCCTTCGATCACGGATCGAACGACGTGGCCGCGCGACGTGCTGAGTGACAATCCAGTCAACGCGCCCCTGGCATTGGGTGCCCAGAACGGCGCTCCGAGGCCCGCGAGGCCAGGCACAAACGTGGTCCCTGCGGTGGTCGTCACGGTGCTCCCGAGCGCATCGAGATCGGCGGGGCCGTTGATGAAGCCCATCTCTTGCAGCCATGTGACGGCGGCCCCGACGGTGAAGACCTGACCATCGAGACACCACGTGGTGGCATCGCCCAGTTGCCACGCGACGCAGCCAACGAGACCGTTCGAGGACCGAGTGGGCGTATGCCCTGTGGAGGCGAGTAAGAACGCGCCAGTTCCATACGTGCACTTCGCCTCGCCGGCAGCGATGCACGACTCGGCATAGAGCGCCGCTTGTTGATCTACACACAAGCCGGTGACGGGTACCGGCGTGGTGCTGAAGGCCCTTGTCTCACCAATCGCGCCTGCGTTGCGGACAATGGTCGGTAGCGAATCCATATCGATCCCAAACGCATCGCACGCGATCGAACTCCACGTAACGGTGTCGAGGTCGAGCAGGAGCGACCGGCTCGCGGTGGCGGCATCGGTGACGAACGCGCCGCACATCCGATGGAGTAGCCACACGTCGCTGGTGGTGATGACCGCCGATGGGTCAACGCGCTCGCGAAGCCATGCTATTTTCGGGGCAACGAAGTACGGGTCGAGTTCGAGTCCGGTGATCTGCGCCAACTCTTCGGCACGGCCGTCTGCGCGAAGCGTCTCGCAGAGCGGCGCACTCCGTCGGTCCTGCCACACGATGCACTGGCTGAGCGGACGCCCCGTCGGGCGGTCCCACGCCAATACGGTTTCGCCCTGGTTAGCGAGACCGATTGCATCAGGCGCTTTGCCGCCCGCCAGGGTGATTGCCTCGCAGCCAGCGATCAGGATGCTTTGCCACAGCAGCTCCGGATCGACCTCCACGCCGCCATCTGGCGTGACGACAGGTGCGCATGCACTCTGTGCCTCAGCGACAACGATGCCATCAACGACCACGATGGCCTTGGTGGCCGACGTCCCCTGATCGATGGCGAGTACTCGCATGCGTTATGCAACCTTGGCCGTGGCAGATTCGAGCACGATGGCAGTTCTTTGCTTCGCAGTCATGCGCGCCCGTGGTCGATGACTGCCAAGGACCGTAGTCGCGATCGGCGAATCTTGCCGAGGTTGGTGCGGGGCAACTCGGCCACAACGAAGGCCGCTCGGGGAGCCATGAACGCGGGGAGGTGCTCGCGGACGAATCCACGAAGTCCGTCAAGCGACGGCGGATTCGAGGCGTCCTCGGGCACGATCCATGCCGCAACGATCTCGCCCCACTGCGGATCATCAAGACCCGCCACGCCAACCTCGCGAACGAGAGGGTGTTTGGCAAGGATGGCCTCGACTTGTTCTGGCCAGATGTTCTCGCCGCCGCTGATGATGAGGTCGCCGCGACGGCCCTCCACGTGCAGGCGCCCGTCGTCGAGCCACCTGCCCAGATCGTTCGTGTGCAGCCATCCGTCTGCATCGATCGGTGACGAACCATCCCGATAGGCGCGCAACATCATCGGGCAACGCAGCAGAATTTCTCCGTCCGGGGCAATCTCGATCTCCACGCCCTCGAGCGGCACGCCGTCGTACACGACACCGCTTCCGGTTTCGGTGAGACCGTACGTGGTCACCGTGTTTGGCGGGCGGCTCTCGGGCGGCCGGCCCCCGCCGAGCACGATGCACCGAAAGATCGTCGGATCGATACGGGTCAATGCTGTTGCGACGAGCGACGTGAGCGTGGCGCCGTCTTGGGCCGCGTGTGTGACGGCATCGGCATCGAAGCGCGGCAGCACGGTGAGTGCGATGCCACCATGCAGCGCGCGCATGACTACCGAAAGGCCGCCGACGTGCGACAGCGGCAAGCACGCCAACCAATGATCGCGTGCTGTGACATCGAGTCGTCCGTTCGTCGCGTCGGCCGACGCGGCGATCGCAGCGTGCGTGAGGATGACGCCCTTCGGCTCGCCGGTCGAGCCACTCGTCGCTACGACGACTGCGTCGCCCGGTTCGGTCGGTCGTCCATCTGCGAGCATGGCGCGCCCCGATGAGGTGACGACTGCAGTGACTTGCATCGCCCGCGCGATCGCCATGCGTGCATCAGCACTGAGGCGTTGGTCAACCGGAAAGGCAGTATCGCCGTCGCTCCACACCTGATCGAGCGCGCGGACGAAATCGGATCCGCCGGGAAGGTCGAGCGCGACGAGTTCTGGCATCGACTACTCAGTGACCGGATCGATCGGCGTGAGAATGCCGAGCGATTGCTCGATGAGCGCAGCGATGGAGAGACACGAGAGATCATGGAAACGATCGCCGATCACTTGGATGCCAACAGGCAATCCGTCGGACAAGCCCGCGGGAGTCACCACCGCGGGCAGGCCGAGCAAGTTGGGCGGCAATACCGGTCGCATCGTCTCGAGCGTGAAGGCGGCGCCCTCGGTGTCGGCAATGTCTGCACCATGCGCGAACGCTGGATGAGCCCACACCGGAGTGATCAGCGCATCGTACTGAGTGAAGAACTCGGCCCATTCCCGAGCGATAGCGAAGCGCTCGAGGTGAATGTTGCTCCACTCCGCCAGGTCGATTTGGGGAAACATTGCGTCCGTGAGATCGAGGAACCGGCGGCCACCTTCGCCGAGCACCAAGTCGAGGAGTGGTCGCTGCGTGCGCAGGTCGCCGCTGAGAAGCAGGCTCCACAGCTCGACGCTCCTGGCATAGCTCTCGGGACCCGTTTCGGAGACGTGATGGCCCATGTCGGCCAAGACCGCAGCGGCGCGACGCGTCGCTTGTGCAATACCTGCGTTCGTGCTTCCCCCCGCTGGTTCAGCGAGTAAGGCGATACGGAGCGGTCGGTCGGTCGGCATGTCGGCGAGCATGGCCGGCACGCTGACTGGGTCGCGGCTGTCAACTCCGGCAACTGCGGTGAACCCAGCGCGTACGTCGGCGATGTGGCGGCCCATCACACCTTGCACCGCCATGATCTGGAACGAGATCGGAAGGTCGACTGGTGGGATCACCGTGGCGGAAGCAACAACGCCCGTCGTTGGTTTGATACTGGCGATCCCACAACAGTGCGCCGGGTTCCGAAGCGAGCCCCCAAGGTCGTTGCCGAGACCCAACGGACTCATTCCTGTGGCGATCGAAGCGGCTTCGCCACCGCTTGATCCACCCGTGGTGACCGATGGATTCCATGGGTTCTTGGTGAGACCGTGCAGCGATGAGTCGGTATGCACGCGCAGACCGAAGTCGGGCAAGTTGGTGCGAGCGATCGGAATCGCGCCGGCGGCGCGCATGCGTTTGACGACGGGGGCGTCGATCGGAGCGATGGCATCAGCGAAGGCATGGACGGCGTTCGTCGTTGGGGTACCCGCAAGGTCAATGTTCTCTTTGACGGTGATAGGCACACCGTGCAGCGGACCCATTGGCCCAGCCTCACGGCGTACTCGATCGGCGACATCGGCAGCGGCACGAGCCTCGTCGGCCAACACGCGCACGATGGCGTTGAGATGCGGATTGACGTCGTTGATTCGTGCGAGGTGTGACTCGATGACTTCACGGCTGGACACCTCGCCGCCCTTGATCAGCGCCGCAAGCCCCAGTGCACTTTCACGCCACAATTCCCCAGACATGTCGTCTCCTCTGATGGATTGATATTCAAGAAGTATTGCCCGTATTCGTCGGGACGAACTATTTCGGAACACACTGTCACCATGACAAATGCCGTCCACGTCGGGAACAGATGGATCATCGGGTCGCGCCCGCGCACCCTGCCCGCCGCAGTCGTACCCGTGGCCGTCGGCGCCGCCTGCGCTACTGGTCTGTCAGACCCGGTGTGGTGGAGAGCCGTGCTCGCCCTCGTCGTCAGCCTCGCATTGCAGGTCGGCGTGAACTACGCCAACGACTACAGCGATGGCGTACGCGGCACCGACGACGTACGCGTTGGCCCAGTGCGCCTGGTTGCTTCGGGCCTCGCCGCGGCCAGGTCGGTGAAGTTGGCAGCCTTCAGCGCCTTTGGTGTTG
>JAYTWP010000105.1:0-2816 GCA_043743395.1 Actinomycetota bacterium
CAGCAGCGACATGCGCCGAACGTGGTTACCGAATGAGCCCTCGAGGTGGTGGTTTTTGCCATGGATGTCGCTGGCGACGGCACCCCCGATCGTGACAAAACGAGTGCCGGGCGTGACCGGCACGAAGAAGCCTCTGGGCACGAGCGCACGGAGCAGATCGTCGATGCTCACCCCCGCGCCGACAGTGACTTCACTGCGAGATTCGTGCAGGACCGCCGCATGCGCATCGCCGGCGAGGCGCATCACCAACCCGCCCCCGTTCTGTGCAGCATCGCCATACGAACGGCCGAGCCCACGGGCGAGCGCGCCACGCGGTGGGGCGCCACGAACGGCATCGGCAATATTGGTGGCGTTGACAGGGAGCAACCGTGCGCCACTTGGGGCTGTACGCCCCCAGCCATGCAGGCGCGAGAGGTGGAACTCTGCCATCAGTAGGGCCACTCTGGCTCGGGCCGTCCCAGGCGCTTCATGACCTTGCCGAGGCCGATGGACAGCAATACCTTGAGCATGACGTTCTTGACGAACCATGGCAGTTGAAGCATCTGTCGAGCGGCATTCGTGGCCCGAGAAACGGCACTGCCATCGAGATCGACATGGTAGATCGTCATCGACCGCGCCCGTCCGACGTACCTGAATCGTGAACCGAACATCAGGCTGCGCACGATCGCAGCCGTGACTCCGATGGAGGAGAACGAGTCATGGATCAACAACGTTCCACCCGGTCGCACGCGGCGGCCCCATTCAACAATGTCCTGCCGCGCCGGCGCATACCGGTGCGCACCGTCGATGTACAGCACGGTGATCTCGCCCTTCACGCAGTCGTGGGCACGGTTGCTCATTTCGCGGATGTGCCGCACACGGTTGGCCACACCGGCGCGCAGGAGATTTGCGTTGAAGATGGCGTGGTCACCCTCGGCTTCTTCGACGAATCCATCGAATTCCTGCGGACCACGATCGTTACCAGCATGGGGGTCGATCGCAATCACGTTCACACCGTCTGTGGCGGCCGACGCCAACACGATCGTGCTGCGTCCGCGGAAGCTTCCGATCTCGACGATCTGATCGCCGCTGTGACATGCCGACGACGCGTCGAACAACGCTCGAGCTTGATCGGGCGACATCCACCCGTCAACGTCGTCGACGCTGCGGAGTATCTCTTCGAAGGACTTCGTCATTTGATGTACACCCCTGATGCGAACACGATCAGCCAGAGCACACCCAATATCTGCAGTGTGCGATCTGCTGCGAAAATTTCCTCGGGCGCGGCACCGTGGCCCTGTTCGATGATCAGTAGATATCGCAGCAGAGCAGTGAGCATGGGGACGATAGACAGCTCGTAGGACGGCCATGTCGTGCCGCTGAGCTCCTTCGACTCGAACGCCCAGATGCAGTACGCGACCAGCGTCGCCCCGCAACTGATCGCGAGCACCGTGCGCAGGAAGTCCATCGAGTACTCCTCGAGCGTCGCACGCGCCGTCGTTGGGTTCTCACCCAATTCGCGCAGCTCGGCATATCGCTTGCCGGTGACGATGAAGAGCGAACCGAACGTGGTGCACAACACGAACCAGGTACTCATGTGCACATTGGTTGCGGCAGCGCCAGCGACAGCGCGCAACACGAACCCGGAGGCAACCGCCACCAGATCGACAACTGCAATGTGCTTCCAGATCACGCTGTACGACGACGTGAGCAGTACGTATGCAATACACGCGAGGCCGCCCTGCCAGCGCGCTGCGAAGGCCAGCGCAGGACCACCGAGAATGAGCAGCGTGCCAACGAATCGGGCAACGCCGATCGACAGCGCACCACTAGCGATCGGCCGACTGCACTTCGTCGGATGTGATCGGTCGGCCTCGACATCGAGGATGTCGTTCCAGTAGTACGTGCCGCTGCTGGCGAGGCAAAACGCAACGAAGGTGATGAGCGTGCGAGTCAGGGTGTGACCGTGCGTCAGCACACCCGCCGCGCCTGGCGCAGCAAACACCAAGATGTTCTTGGCCCACTGCTTCGGACGAGCTTCTTTGATGAGTGCACGCATCATCGCGAGACCTCAGGAATCTCAGGCACGACAACGCCCTTCACAAGCAAGGGCCGACTCGAGGACGCAAGCATGTCGTGATCTCCGACGCTGTCGCCGTATGCCCACACCTCAGCATCGTCGAGATTCATCGAGGCCAACCACGCGCTAAGACGGCGAACCTTTTCGGGGCCACGACAATTTGTACCGTCGATTTCACCACTGAATCGTTGATCGGCACCGACGAGAACCTCGGTGCACAGCACGTCGTCTACACCGAGCATCGTCCCCAACGGATGTAAATAGGTTCCCATCGACGCTGACACCAGCACAACTCGATGCCCCTGTTGACGATGCCATTCGAGCCGGCGCGGCGTGTCGGTGCGAAGCCAACGTGCGTGAATCATCTCGGCGAAGGTGATCCCGAGCCGAGTGACCGACTCGACATCGCGGCCTGCGTAGGCCGCATGTACAGCAATCGCTTTGAGCCGATCACGATCACGGCGTACGAGTGCACTCATGCTCGCCACAGGCCGCCCGACGATGCCGAACACCAGCCGCGAGCGGCCTGCCAATGCTTCGAGGAACGGAACCACACAATCGCGCGTCGTCAGCGTGCCGTCGAAATCAAACGCCGCGACCACGTTCATTGCGGGCCTCGCATGGATTCGAGCGCCATCCAGAAATCGGGCCAACTCTTGGACACGACGTCCGGGTCATGTACACGAACGCCTGCGATGCGCATGCCCATCACGGCGAAGGCCATCGCTAGACGGTGATCGTGATGGGTGTCGAGGGC
>JAYTWP010000106.1:0-10100 GCA_043743395.1 Actinomycetota bacterium
TGCAGTCATGGTCTTGTCAGTCGCCTTGCTCCGAGCGATCAATGTCGGAACGGCGAATCGTGTGCGCATGGACGCGCTGCGCGCCGCATTCCACGCGGCCGGTTACCTCGACGCAACCACCTATATCCAGACCGGCAACGTCGTCTTTACTGCAACAGATGATGAACAGCTCACGCGCGCGCGGATCGAGCAATTGATCGATCGTGAGCTCGGACTGTCGATTGTCGCGATCCTGCGCACCGGGCCCGAACTGCAGACGGCGTTGTCTCGGAACCCACTGCTGCAATCGACCCCCGATCTGGCACACATGTACGTGGCGTTCCTCTCCGGTGAACCGTCGGGCGAGGATGTCGATGTCCTCAACGCATTGTCGTTCGGTGATGACCGATTCGCCGTGGTTGGCCGCGAGGTATTCGTGCAGTATTCGGTTCGGTCGAGTCAGTCCAAGCTCACCGCAGCCATGTTGGAAAAGAAGCTGCGCCGATCAGTGACCGTTCGCAACTGGTCGGTGGTTACGGCCTTGGCAGAGCTCAGCCGCTAGGGCTCACGGGAAGGTGCATCGGCATCGCCTGTTGTCTCGTCGCCATCGCCGGTCGGCTCGTCCGCTGGGTGAATCAAGTGCTGCACGGCCTGCACCAGCAAAACATGTTCCGCAGCATGCACGCGTGCCTCGAGCATTGCGAGCGAGTCGTTGAGCAGAATGGGCACCTCTGCCGTTGCAATGACAGGACCATTGTCGACGCCCTCGTCCGGCACAAAATGCACCATCACCCCGGTGCGATCGAGGCCAAGTCGCTGGTGTGCCTGCAGCGCTCGCTCGATTGCGTGGGTGCCAGGAAACTCGCCGGGCAGTGCTGGATGCAGGTTGATCACTCGTTGTGGATAGTGCGTAAGGAACGCGATGGAAAGCAAGCGCATCCATCCGGCGAGCACCACATAGTCGGGCTCGAATGTGGTCACGGTCGTGGCGAGACGGGCGTCGTACTGCTCTCGCGTTTCCGCAGCAGCCACGGCAACCGTGAGAGATGGCACACCGGCGAGTTGGGCGCGAGTGTGCGCGTACGCGTCTGCCTTATTGGAGACGACCCCCACGACCTCGGCATTGAGTGAGCCGTCACTGCAGGCATCCAGCAGCGCCTGCAGATTGCTGCCATTCCCAGATGCCAGCACGACGATGCGCGTGGTCACGCGAGAAGTACCCGCCGCGTGCCTTCGACGATGGCGCCGATGATCCATGTGGGCTCTGGAATGATCGATTGGAGTTCATCAGCGCGGGCTGCATCGACCACGACGACCATGCCGATACCCATGTTGAGTGTGCGGTACAACTCGTCGTTATCGAGTCCGGTTGCAACTTCGCGGACGAGTTGAAAGAGAGGCGGCATCGGCCACGAGCCGAGCGTGATTGATGCATCACAGTTGCTCGGCAGAATGCGCGGCACGTTGTCGAGCAAGCCACCTCCGGTGATATGGGCCAAGCCCTTGATGAGGCCGTGATCGACGAGTGCGCGTTCCAAGGAGTTGAGGTAGCTGCGATGCGGAACCAGCAACGCGTCGCCGATGGTGCGGTCGAGTGGTTCGGGCTGCGCATCGAGTGGAAGCCAGTCGAAGAGCTTGCGGAGCAGGGAGTATCCGTTGGTATGCGGTCCGGACGACCCGAGCCCGAGCAGGACATCGCCCGGGGCGATCGTAGGCAACGGAAGCAAGCGTTCGCGTTCGACCACCCCGACGAGCGTTCCGGCGACGTCGAACGCGCCGGGCATGTAGACGCCGGGCATCTCGGCGGTCTCTCCGCCGAGCAAGACACATCCCGCAGCGGCACACGCGATGGACATACCGTTGACCACCGCCGCAACGTGCTCGGCGCGAATCACTGACGACGCGAAATAGTCAAGGAAGAACAATGGGCGCGCGCCCTGCACGAGAACGTCGTTGATGCAGTGGTTGACGATGTCCTGGCCAGGCACGTCGTAACGGCCAGCCCGAGCTGCTAGCTCGACCTTGGTGCCGACGCCATCTGTGGAGGCAACGAGGACGGGGTGTTGCATACCCATGATCTCGGTGAGGTCGAACGTGCCGCCGAAGGCGCCGATCCCGCCGAGCACAGCGGAGGTGTGGGTTCTTTCGACGCTGCTCTTGAGCTGTTCGACTGCGCGGGTGCCTTCGTCGATGTCGACGCCGGCTGCGGCGTATGACGACAAGGTGGCGCCGAACGCGCGCCAGCCAATGTCTCGTCGATACCTTGCGGTTTTGGGAGCAACCGCGACCGTCAGCGAGTACGCAGCGCGACGAGCCTCGGTGAGCGTGGGGGCAAGGCCGACAGCGGTGTATTCACGCCCCCGGGTCGATCCGCGAAACAGTAACTGAGTTTCGCTGGGTGTGACCTCGGTGAGCGGTTCGCTGAGGGCGGGTCCGGGGCTGGGGTAGTTCGGCGCCGCAATCACGACGCCAAGCGCGAAGCCGCCGCGGGTGACAATCGGTGTCTCGTGCAGATTGCCATGGCAGCACGCCAGAACGAGTGCGACCAGATCGGACTCGATCAGCGGGATGAGCACCTGCGCCTCGGGATCGCCGAAGCGACAGTTGAACTCGAGCAGCTTGGGCCCATCGGTGGTGAGCATGAGGCCGGCGTAGAGCATGCCGACGTAGGGCGTTCCCAGGTCGCGCATGTGGTCGACGACGGGTTGGATGAACTGCGCGGTGAGAGTGTCGGCGTCGTAGGGCACCGGGGCCGGAGCGTATGCACCCATGCCGCCGGTGTTTGGTCCTGTATCGCCCTCGCCAAGACGTTTGTGATCCTGCGCAAACGGCAGCGGTCTGGCAATCTTTCCGTCGCAGAACGCGAGCAATGAGCACTCGGGACCGCTCAGTCGTTGCTCGAGCACCACAGGGCCAGTCGTGAAGAACGAGCGAATCGCAGCTTCGCAGCTGTCGTCGTCGAGCGGCACCACGACGCCCTTGCCGCCGGCGAGTCCCGCTTGCTTGACGACAATGTTGTCGCCGAGATCGCGCCACCAGGCCAGTGCTGAGTCGATCTCGGCGTTCGTCTCGAACGTGGCAAATGCAGGCGACGGCAACTGCAGTTCTGCGGCCACTTGGCGCGTGAACGATTTTGACCACTCGAGTTGGGAGGCTGCCCGCGTTGGGCCGAACACGGCAATACCCGCCGCGGAAAGTTGGTCGGCCAGACCTGCAGCAAGTGCAATTTCGGGACCGATGATGACGAGACCTACCTGTTGCCCGGTGGCAAACGCAGTGAGTGCACTGACATCGTCGGCGGCGATATCGACTCGCTGCCCCGGGGTTGCTTCGTTGCCCGGGGCCACGAACAACTTTGCGCATGATGGCGAACGATGCACGGCCCATGCCAATGCGTGCTCGCGGGCACCACCGCCCACGATGAGAATGTCGAGTGGCGTTGTCGCGCTACTCACGCAAGCACACCCTCGAACTTGAGTTTGCCCTGGGTCTCGCCGACGCTGATGGGATAGCGACCGGTGAAGCACGCGTTGCAGTATCCGGACTCGCGTCCGATGGCGCGCATCATGCGATCGAGCGACAAGAACGCCAGCGAATCGGCGCCGATGTGAGCGCGGATTTCTTCGACTGACTTCTGCGCGGCGATGAGTTCGTTGTCGTGTCCCATATCGACGCCGAAGTGACATGCATTGGTGATTGGTGGACATGTGATTCGCATGTGCACTTCGCTTGCGCCGGCTTCACGAAGCAGTGTGACCAGCGGACCGGCTGTGGTGCCGCGCACCAACGAGTCATCAATGAGGACGACCCGTTGACCGGCGAGATTGGCGCCGAGGGCGTTGAACTTCATGGCGACGCCACGCTCGCGCATCGCTTGCGTTGGTTCGATGAAGGTGCGCCCGATGTAGCGGTTCTTGATGAGTCCGTCGTTGTAAGGAATGCCGCTGCGCCGCGCATATCCGATCGCAGCCGGGATCGATGAATCGGGAACTGGCACCACCACATCGGCCTCGGCTCCCCATTCGTCGGCGAGTTCCTCACCGAGGCGCTGACGCACTTGGTGCACGTTGCGCGAATCCCACTCGCTGTCTGGACGGCTGAAGTAGACGAACTCGAACGAACACAATGCGCGCTGGACCGCTGGTGCTACTGCCTGACGGCGGTGCATCTCGGCGCCCATCAGCGTGACGATCTCGCCTGGCTCGACTTCGCTGATCTCCACGCAGCCAAGCGTGGTGAGCGCGCACGTCTCGGAGGCAACTGCATACCCGCCCCGAGGTAACCGGCCGACCGATAATGGGCGAAAGCCCCATGGATCGCGTACGGCGAGCACCCGGTCGTTGGCCAGGATCACCATGGAGTACGCGCCTTTCCAGGCAGGCATGGTGCGCTCGATGCGCTCTTCCCAACTGCGTCCGCCAGCAGCGGCGAGCATGAGCGTGAAGACTTCGGTGTCGCTCGTTGCTGTGAGCCCGAAGCCGCGGCCGAGCAATTCATCGCGCAGCTCGGAGGCGTTGACAAGGTTGCCGTTGTGAGCCACAGCGAGCGTGCCGTGCATTGTCTCGACGAGGAACGGTTGGATGTTGCGTTGACTCGAGCTACCGGTGGTGCTGTACCGAGTGTGACCAATCGCGTGGTAACCCGTGAGTGGAGCGAGCGCTTCGGGAGTGAACACCGTGGAGACCAAACCAGCGTCTTTGTGAACGCGAGCCCGTTGGCCATCACTCACCGCGATGCCGGCAGCTTCTTGGCCGCGGTGCTGCAGCGCGAAGAGCCCGAAGAACGCGAGCTGGGCAACGCCCTCGCCGTGTGGAGTGGAGATCCCAAGTACGCCGCACTCATCTTTGGGGGAGTCGTCGTCTGCATCTCGGTGAGTCACGTGTGTCTCTCGCTCGTGTTCGTGGTGGTGTTGCACGGTGGTCATAGCACTCCTGCTCGCTGCAGCGCATCGGTGAGGCGGGGCTCCACCGGGTAACTACCGGGTTGAAAGGGTCGACACGTCAGTCGCTCGAAAGCGTTGATATAGCGGGCACTGGTTTCGGCGACGACAACGGGGCCGAGGTCGGGCGATGGGCCATTGCCGTCGTATCCGGCGGCAATGAGGGCCCGGCGGATGGGTTCCTTGTCGAGGCTCTCGGGATCTTCGTTGCGCTGCAAATGTTCATCGTAGGTTGTCGCCACCCAGAAGCGTGACGAGTCAGGGGTGTGTATCTCGTCGATGAGGATCAGAGCGCCCTCGGGATCGATTCCGAACTCATATTTCGTGTCGGCGAGGATGAGGCCCGCATCGCCCGCGATCTGCTGTCCACGGGCGAACAGGGCGAGCGCAGCCGCTTCGACCCGGGCCCATACATCTGCCGCGACGTGGCCGCCATGTACGACCTCTGCACAGGTGATCGGCTCATCGTGAGCACCGGCGTGGGCCTTGGTGGTGGGCGTGATTAGCGCCGTGTCGAGCGGCTGATGCTGGCTGAGTCCCTCGGGGAAGTGGTAGCCGTAGATCGTGCGCTCACCCTGCGCGTAGCGGTGCCACAACGAGGTCGATGTCACGCCCGTGATGTACCCGCGCACCACGACCTCCACCGGCAACGGAGTCGCTTCGACGCCGATCGTGACGTTGGGGTCAGGGATGCCACGCACGTGGTTGGCAATGATGTCGGCGGTGTTTGCGAACCACCATGCGGCGAGTTCATTAAGCACCTGGCCCTTATAGGGCACCGCGGCGACCACGCGGTCGAAAGCGGACAGTCGGTCGGTGGTGACGAACAAGCGCTCAAGGTCAGCGAGCGCGTAGGAGATGCGTACCTTGCCGACGCGTCGGTCGGCCAATGCGAGTTCGAGGTCCGTGAACGGAGCTGGAAGTGGTGATTGCATCAGAGTTGCCTCGCGTGACGTACGCCCGCCTCGAACAACGCAAGGCCGGTGCCGTTGCGGTGTCCTCGCCCGAATTGGGGGTGTTGGCGAGCGATGATGTGGTTTTCGGGGTGAGGCATGAGCCCGAGCACGAGCCCTGTGGAGTCACAGATGCCTGCAATGTCGGCAACCGAGCCATTGGGATTGGGGCTCGCGTAGCGCACCGCGATCTGATCGCTCGATTGCAGCGCCGCCAGGGTCGCGTCGTCACAGACGAACCGGCCCTCGCCGTGTGCGATTGGACATTCGATGTCGGTGTCGAGCTGAGCGGTCCACACACACTTCTTGGACACTGGTTGCAGCCGGACCCAATCGCAGACGAACCGGCCGTGATCGTTGGCGCCGAGTGCCACGCTGAAGTTGTTGCCGGGGAGCACGCCAGTGCGCACGAGTGCTTGGAATCCGTTGCAGATGCCGATGACGGGCTTGCCGGAGGCAACGAAACCGACGAGCTCATGGCTGAGGCGTGTGGATACCTCAAGAGCGAACAGTCGACCGGCCCCGAGTGCGTCGGCGAAGGAAAAGCCGCCGGGCAGAAGCAACATCTGAGCGTTGTGTAACAACGCCGGGTCGTTGAGTACCTCACTGAGGAGAGCGACACGGGCGTCGGCTCCGGCGCGCTCGAGCGCAAAGACGGCGTCTCCGTCGCGGTTGGTGCCGGGAGCCCGCACAACAAGAGCCCGCGGACGGTTCGAGGTGAGGTTCATTCGTGTGTGCCGTTGAAGGCCTGCACAAGATCTGCGACGCCGATCTCGAAGTGAGATTTGAAAGCGAGTGTCATCATGTCGGTCACGACGCCGATGGCGACAGCGGTCGGGACGCCCGCAGCATGGTCGAGCAGGGAGATGAACTCAGCGAGGTGAGCGGGCTCGACCTCGCACACGATTCTGCCAGTGCTCTCGCTGAACAGCGCGCTGATGACGTCGGCATGGACGTCGGCCAGATCGATGGTGGCGCCGAGGCGACCGGCGATGGCCATTTCAGCGAGCGCTACACCGAGGCCGCCCTCGCTGCAGTCGTGAGCGGCGGCGACGAGTCCGCGCTGTATCGCGGTATGCAGGCCGCGGTACAGCAGCGGCGACGACGGGTCGGAAGCGGGTACGGCGCGAGCCTGCGCGTCATTTGTGATCATCGACAGGTGGCTGCCGCCGAACTCGGGGCGTGTGTGCCCGAGCAACACCAACGCATTGCCAGGCGCCTTGAGATCTGGGGTGACCACCTTCTTCACGTTGGCGACGGGTGCAACGGCGGTGATGACGAGCGTGGGCGGGATCGCATGACGTTTGCCGTCTGCTGCGAGGTACTCGTTGTTGAGCGAGTCCTTACCCGAGACGAATGGAGCGCCGTATGTGCGCGCGGCGTCACAGCAGCCGCGCACCGCGACGACAAGTTCGCCAAAGGTGGTGGCCCGCGTGGGATTGCCCCACGAGAAGTTATCCATGAGCGCAACCGCCGTGGGATCGCCACCGGCCACGACAACATTGCGAATTGCTTCGTCCACCACGGCCCACGCCATGCGCTCGGGGTCTTGGAGACCGAACCACGGGTTCACGCCGATTCCGACCGCGATCCCGTCATCGTGTGAAGGATCGGCGAGCACGATGCCGTCGGCGGGACCGTCGTTGAGCGCGCCGGTCAGTGGTCGGATAACGGTCGCCCCGAGCACCTCATGGTCGTAGCGGCGCACCACAGCCGCCTTGCTGGCGATGTTGGGATGAGCGAGAAGCGTCAGTAACGCGCCGCGCGGATTGTCGCACGCCGGAGTCGATTCCTGTTGCACTGGTTCGGGTAGCGCCGCCTGCAAGCGCCGCCGCGGCCGTCCCTTGTGCAGAAATTGGGTGGGTAGGTCGACGATCTTGGTGCCGTGATGGCGAACGACCAACTGTCCGTCACCCGTGAATGAGCCCAGATCGCTGAGTTGGACACCGTGGCGATGGGCGAGGGACTCGAGTGCAGACAGGTTTCGAGGTGCGACGGCGACGACCATGCGCTCTTGGGCTTCGCTGAGCCAGATCTCCCATGGTGCAAGGCCCGCGTACTTCAGCGGCACACGATTCAGATCG
Organism: Actinomycetota bacterium; assembly: GCA_043743395.1. Classification (GTDB taxonomy): domain Bacteria; phylum Actinomycetota; class Acidimicrobiia; order Acidimicrobiales; family Ilumatobacteraceae; genus WLMZ01. The sequence continues at coordinate 7,956 of JAYTWP010000106.1, forward strand.
ACGTCGGCACCGACACCGTCGGCAAGCTCGCCGATCGCCGACGACAGCCCGCCGGCACCGCAGTCGGTGATCGCGCTGTACAGGTGCCATGCGTCGGCGAGGAGATCAGTGGCGAGCTTTTCTGTGATCGGGTCGCCGATCTGCACACTCGCGCCGGCAACGTCGCCTGTGGTGGCGTCCATTTCCATCGATGAGAAGGTTGCCCCGCGGATACCGTCGCGTCCGGTGAGCCCACCGAACAAAATCACCCTGTCGTGCGGATGTGGCCCGGTGAGCGGTGGGCGGTCGGCTGGCGCGACGCCGATGCATCCGGCGAACACGAGCGGGTTCGAGATGTACGCGGGGTCGTACAGCACGCTCCCGGCAACTGTTGGTAGACCAATCTTGTTGCCATAGTCGGCGATGCCGGCGACCACACCGGCGATGATGCGGTCGGGGCTGAGCACGCCGTCGGGCAATGCGTCGTCGGGTGTTCCCGCTGGTCCGAAGCAGAGAATGTCGGTACACGCAATGGGCTGGTGAGCTGCACCGAGAATGTCGCGAATGACTCCGCCGACACCGGTGTTGGCTCCGCCGAACGGTTCGATGGCCGAGGGGTGATTGTGTGTCTCGCACTTCAGCGCGTAGGTGCGAAGTGGATTGAACTGCACGATGCCAGCATTGCCGTCGAATGCTGACACGACGAATGGTGCTGCGATCTCCGTGGTGGACCGACGCAACTGATCGAGCAGCGATTCCACGACGGTGCCGTCGGCCAGCACGATGTCGGCCCGAAAGCTCTTGTGCGCGCAGTGCTCGCTCCATGTCTGAGCGAGCGTCTCGAGCTCGGCGTCGGTCGGTACGCGCCCGATCTCTCGGAAATGGTTGCGGATGACGTGAAGCTCGGCGAGGTCGAGTGCCAGCCCGCGTTGCACCCCCAGCGTCGTGAGGCCGTCATCGGTGTCCGGCAGTTCGACGAACTCGGTGGGTGATACAGCCGTATGGCGCAGGGCGTAACCAGGCTCGACAATGGTGCCGGTTGCCCACCGTTCGATGACGGCGTTGGTGTAGCGGCGACGAATCTCGCGGTCGTCGAGCCGGTCCTCGAGATCGACGAGTCTGCCGACCGCCGCATCGATGACTGCAATACCAAGCAGCGCTGCGGCATGGACGACCTGCGCGGCTTCAGTATCGGTGACGCCGGGGATCAGGCCGACATCGAGTTGGTGAGCCTCGACCGCTTGATTCCATGTGGCCGTTTCGAGCAGCGGATCGACAAGAACAGCTTCAAGGCGTAACCGGTCGGATCCACTGAGGTGACCCTCGATCGTGATCGTTGTTGCGACGTTCGGCGAATGGTGCGAACGAAGCGTGAGGCGGTGCCGTCCGCTCGTAGAAGCGTCCGCGTCAGCCATGGCTAGACCTTAGAAGGAGAGGCAAAATCGACCTACCCACATGAACAAAATATCAAGCAAGATTTACTCGACGTTGGTGATTTCGCGCCGTTCGACCGTGATTTCCTCGACGAAGTCGACGTCGACCGTGATTCCGAAGCCGATACCCGTTGGCACTGCGATGTGGCCGCTGACCAGGTCGAACGGTGCCGTAATGTCGCGCGCCCAATATCGTTTGGTGGCTGAAATGTCGCCAGGAAGGGAGAAACCGGGTAGTGACGCAAGTGCAAGATTCGCGGCGCGGCCGATGCCCGTCTCGAGCATTCCGCCGCACCACACCGGGCACTCCGCTTCCACACACAAATCGTGAATTGCGATGGCGGCCAAATAACCACCGACGCGGCCCGGTTTGATGTTGATGATGTCAGCGGCCCCAAGCGCGAGGGCGCTGCGCGCGTGATCGACTGATCGGATCGCCTCGTCAAGACATATAGGTGTCGTGGAGTGCCGTCTCAATTCGGCATGACCGACGAGATCGTCCTCGCCGAACGGTTGCTCGATGAGCAACAGGTTGAACGCGTCGAGTTGTTTGAGGTGTTCGACATCGGCCAGCGAATACGCGGTGTTTGCGTCGACCTGCAGAAGAATGTCGGGGTTCGCCTCGCGCACCCGACGCACCGGCTCGATGTCGAATCCGGGTTCGATCTTGAGCTTGATTCGCGTGTAACCGTCGGCCACATAGCCAGCAACGACGTCGACGAGTTCGTCGACG
>JAYTWP010000107.1:0-15257 GCA_043743395.1 Actinomycetota bacterium
CTACTCCTACGACACCGGCGAGTCCCAACTCGGCGACTCGACCAGCCCGCTCCATTTCGATCGTTCGTGGTGGGCAGATCGTGCGCCTCGACTGCGGGGTGACGTCACTGTCGTCAACCGTCGCGCCAGCGACATCCACCCCATTGACCCGTCTACGACCGAGGGGCGCCTCACGATGCTCTCGTTCGTGTGGCCCGACCAAGCCGAACGTGTCGGACGTCTGCGCGCTGCGCTCGACGTGGCTGCGCGATTCCCCGTGAGCGTCGACCGCGCCGATGCGGGCATTTGGTTGGCAGAACACCTCGATCACGGCCCTCGCACCGGCGTCGCGACGGTGGTCTTTCACTCGATCGTCTGGCAATACCTGCCCATCGCAACCAGAGACCGAATACGTGCGGCACTCGCCCACAGCGGGCGACAAGCGACCAGCGCGGCCCCGCTGCTGTGGCTTCGCATGGAGCCGGCGACCTCCACATTTGCGAACCTACGGCTCACGACGTGGCCCGGTGGCGCCGACGAAGTGCTTGCTGAGGTCGGCTATCACGGCGCCGACATCCGCTGGTTAGCCGACAACTGACCAGCGCCAGAGCCGGTCCGTCCCGTGTCGAATGCCGATCCGGGGTGTGATGTCCACCTTGCTCGCAGGCGCGTGGCCGTCGTCGAAGAAGCCGATGCCACCGGGCGAGCACATGTCCGCTCCGTTGAGCGCAAGGTCGATGGCGAAGGCCTGGCACAACTTCGCCGGGCCATCTGCAATGTGGTCGGCGCGACCGCGTCGCCCGACCATCAAAGTGACTCCGTCGAGCGGGAGTACGGCGCGGATCAATACCGCCTGCCCGTCGCCAACCCGACCCGTCACCACATTCGAACAGTGGTGCATTCCGTATGTGAAGTACACGTAGAGATGACCGGGTGGTCCGAACATCAATTCGTTACGCCGCGTCCGACCACGGAATGAGTGGCTCGCCGGGTCCTCGTTGGTGTAGGCCTCGACCTCGGTGACACGGCCGCTGCACTCACCGATCACCATCACCTTGTTGAGCAAACGCGGCGCCACTGCGGGGGCGTCTGCCTCGAAGAAGCCGCGCTCGAGGCGTTGCATCGAGGGGCGGCTAGGCGAGTTGCTCACGCACGAGATCCGGAACCCGGGTCGCGCGAGTGGTGCCCGGAACGACACTGACATAAGTGATCGTTGCGGTGAAGCGCGTCTCCCCACTCACTGAACCCTCGACGGTGACGTCGAAACTGGCATTCCCCAACCGAGTGAGCGAGCAGTGCAGACCAACCGTGTCGCCGAACCGCAGCGGGCCGTCCCACGTGATGGTCATCGTTTTGAGCATGAAGTCGAACCCGAGCGACTCGAAGCCTGATCCATCGGGTGTGAGCACCGAACGAAACCATGTGTCGACGGCGTCATCGCAATACGCCATGTAGTGAGCGTTGAAGACCACTCTTTGCATGTCGCATTCGCCGTAACGAACACAAATCCTGTGCACAAATGCCACGAAGCAACCTTACGCGGCGGCCTGCACGAAGTCCCTGACCGCATCGGCAATCATTTGCACCGCGATCGCGGCCACCAACATGCCGGCAACCCGCGAGACGAGCAATACGCCCGTCGGCCTGATCAGGCGCATGATGAAATAGCTGAATCGCAGCGCAAGGAAGGTCACGACCATGACCGCCATCAGGCCGAGTCCGATTGCGATGAGGTCGCGTCCCGCTGTGCTCCGCCCGACGAAGACGATCGTGGCAACAATCGCGCCCGGTCCTGCCAAAAGCGGCGTTCCGAGAGGAACCATCGCGATTGACGTTCGTTGTTCTGGAGTCATCTCCTCGACCGCTGCGGCCTCGCGCCCAGACAACAACTCAAGCGACACGAGCAAGAGCAGCAGACCGCCGGCGCCACGCAGCGCTGGCACAGTGACCCCGAGGTACTCGAGCACCTGTCGGCCACCAACGGCGAACATCGTGATGACGAGAAATGCCGTGCCAACGGCCACCAGCGCAGCGCGGTGCCTTTCTTTCGGGGCAAGCAGGCGCGTCACGCTGAGGAAGATCGGCACGTTGCCCGGTGGATCGATGATGAACAGCACGGTGACGAACACCTCGCCGAAGAGTCGGAAATTCACGCCATGGATCCGACCCACGAGTCCCAAGCGGCAAGCTGCGAGGTGAAGCGTTGAACCTGTGCGGCAACTGGTGCGGGGCCGGCGCCGCCTGCGGTGGTACGACGCGTCACGGCAACGCCTGGCGCAACGAGGCTCGCCGCTTGCTCACCCAATCGGGGGTGCTGTGCGACGAGCTGACGCAGGGTGGACGGACCAGCAAGAGCTTCCCGAACAAGCGCGCCGACAATGGCGTGCGCCTCCCGAAATGGAACACCCTGCACCACGAGCCACTCCGCGAGATCGGTAGATGAACCCGTCTCGCTGTCGGCAGCGGCCTGCATTCGTTCCGGGACGAAGGTGGCGGTCGCGATCATCCCGGCGATGGCACCGAGACCGAGACGCACCTGATCCATCGCGTCGAACAACGGCTCCTTGTCTTCCTGATAGTCACGGTTGTAGCTGAGGGGAAGTCCCTTCATCGTGGCCAGGAATCCCGTGAGGTCGCCAATGATTCGTCCGGCCTTGCCGCGTGCAAGCTCGGCTATATCGGGGTTCTTCTTCTGTGGAAGCATCGACGAACCCGTGGCGTACCCATCGTCGAGCTTGGCAAAGCCGAACTCCTCGCTCGTCCACAGCACCCATTCTTCACCGATGCGCGACAAGTTGATCGCGACCAAGGTCAGCGCGAAAAGAACTTCTGCAACATGGTCCCGAGAGCCGACTGCGTCAAGTGAATTCTCGAACACTCTGGCAAAACCGAGTTCGGTTGCCGTGTACTGCGGATCGATCGGCAGCGAAGAACCCGCGAGAGCACCCGCGCCGAGCGGCGAAACATCCACCCGCTCGAGCGTGCCCTTGATGCGTTCGAGGTCGCGTCCAAGCGCCCACCCGTGAGCCAACAGATGGTGCGCCAAGAGCACTGGTTGCGCCCTCTGTAAATGCGTGTAGCCAGGCAGGTACACGCCCTCGGCACGCACTGCTCGGTCGAGCAACACATGCTGAAGCGAAACGATGCGCTCGGCGACAACGCGAATCTCGCGTTTGATCCACAAGCGCACATCGGTTGCCGATTGGTCGTTGCGGCTCCGTCCGGTGTGCAGTTTGGCTCCTGGCGCTCCGACGAGTTCGGTGACGCGCCGCTCGACCGCCGTGTGGATGTCTTCGTCGCTCTCCGCGTACACGAACGAGTTGTTCTGCATCTCGACAGAGACTTGGTCGAGAGCAGCCAAGATTGCTTGTCGCTCAGTCGACGTAATGAGGCCAGCCCTCTCGAGCCCGAGAACATGGGCACGCGAGCCAGCGATGTCGTCGGGCCACAACCGCCGATCGAAAGACAGGCTCTCCGTGAAGGCCATCAACTCTGCCGCGGGACCACCCTCGAACCGCCCATGCCACAGCGTTTTGCCTGCTGCATCGTGCTCGTGCTCGTGCTCGTGCTCGTGCTCGTGCTCGTGCTCGTGCTCGTGCTCGTGCTCGTTCATCATCGAGTCGAATCTACGCCAGCGAGGTCACGTAGCTTGGCGGCCAACTTTGCACCGGTGGTTGTTTCGTCAGCGATGACGAGCAACGTGTCGTCACCCGCAACCGTGCCGAGGACGCCCTTGATGCCTGATCGATCAAGTGCAGAAGCCACGACATGCGCGCACCCCGGAGGAGTGCGTATCACCACGTTGTGATATGCGTGGCGCACCTCCGCGACCCACTCGCCCATCACCCTACGAAGTTGATCCTCGGGAGCGATGCGTGCAGGCTCGTACTCTGGGATTGCGTAAACGGTGTCGCCGCCCGGCACGCGCACCTTTACAGCACCGAGGTCCTCGAGGTCGCGCGAGACAGTCGCCTGTGTCGCCGAGATGCCTTCGGTGGCGAGCAGTTCGAGCAACTGTGGCTGACTGGTCACTGGGTGCTTACCAATGAGGCGCGAGATGCTCTGCTGACGTTGGACCTTCGTGGTCATGGACGTGCCCCTAACAGAAAGGCGAGAAGGCCTCGCGCTGCATGCATTCGGTTATGACCTTGGCGAATGACCCGAGATGCAGATCCATCAATGACCCCGGCCGAGACCTCGTCACCTCGATATGCCGGCAGGCAGTGCATGAACACCGCGCTCGATGACGCCATGGCCATGAGGTTCTCGTTCACTTGATATCGCGAAAAGATGTCTCGACGTTGGCTCTTTTGCGTTTCTTGGCCCATCGATGTCCACGTGTCGGTGTGGACTGCGTCAGCGTCGACCACCGCGCTGGCAGGGTCCTCGAACTGCACGACCGTTCCGACCCCCAACGCGGCAAATGCCTGAAGGTCTTCATCGGACGCATCGAAACCGACGGGGCAACCAAGGCGGACATGTGCGCCGAGCATCACGCACGCCTCGGTCAGTGACCGGGCCACGTTGTTGAAATCGCCGACGTAGGCCACCGTTCGTTCGCTGAGTGTTCCCCACTCCTGCACCATGGTGAGCACGTCTGCGAGTGCCTGCAGCGGATGGCTGTGATCGCTGAGCATGTTCACGACGGGCACTGAACTGATGGCAGCCATGCGTGCGACGATCGTGTGGTCGAACACGCGAGCGGCAAGGACGCGGTGATAGCCCTCCATGATCCGAGTGATGTCTTCGACGCTTTCGCGGATATCGAAGCCCACTTCCTCACCACGGGTGTAGACCGGATGCCCGCCGAGCTGAACAACGGCCATCTCCATGCTTTGACGCGTGCGGTTCGAGGGCTTTTCGAAAATGAGTACGACTCCCTCGCCGCTCAGAGGCGACCCGAGACTCGCGCGCGGTACTGACGCCAGGTTGAGGACCTGCTCGAGTTCGTTCGCAGTCAGGTCGCCTGTCTCGAGAAAATGACGAACCGTCATATGAGGACCTCGGACATCACAGCAATCACTTCGTCGATCTCGGAGTGAGCGACGGTGATCGGAGGAGCCAAGCGCAGTGCTGTCGCCGTGACGGCATTGGTGACAACGCCACGCTGCAGCAAGGCCGTGTAGGCAGCCTTGGCGTCGCCTCCGTCGGCAAGCTCGGCGGCCAGAAGCAGACCCTGCCCGCGAACGGTCGAGACACCCGGTAGCGCTGACAATTTCGCGGCGAGGTATGCACCTTTTTCGGTGGCGAGACGCGGCGCATCTATCCGTCGCATCTCGTTGATGACGGCGCGTACAGCGGCAGTGGCGATCGCGGTACCGCTGTAGGTGCTGCCGTGATCCCCCGGACGAAACGCCGATGCCACGTCGAGCCGCGCCCAAACTGCACCCACGGGAAAACCATTGCCCATTGCTTTGGCCATTGTGACGACGTCGGGCACGACGTCGTGATGCTGAAAGCCGAACCACCGGCCGGTCCGTGCGAACCCGGTCTGCACTTCATCAATGATCATCAGCATTCCGCGCTCATCACAGAGCTCACGAATTCCGCGAAGGTATCCAGCGGGCGCAGGGACGACCCCACCCTCACCCTGCATGGTCTCGATCAACACGGCGCTCACTGTCGGGTCGATGCTGGCGCGCAGCGCATCCAGGTCACCGAACGCGACGTGGCGAAACCCATCAGGCATCGGAAAGAACGGCTCGTGTTTGGCCGGTTGTCCCGTCGCGGCGAGCGCGGCCAGGGTGCGGCCGTGAAAGCTGCCGTACGCCGAGACGACGGCATGCCGTCCGCGACCGCCGAACTTGCGCGCGAGCTTGAGCGCCGCCTCGTTAGCTTCGGCCCCCGAATTGCAGAAGAATGTCTGGCCGTCCTGGCCGGTGGTTTCGCGCAGTAACGCGTTCACCATCTGCGCTGCCTCGGTTGCCACCGGATTAGCAAAGAAGTTCGAGACGTGCATCAACACGCTTGCCTGAGCACAAATTGCATCTGCAATTACCGGGTTTGAGTGACCGAGCGATGTGACCGCCAGGCCACTGAGGAAGTCGAGGTACCGCTTCCCGTCGCTGTCCCACAGTTCGGTGCCCTTTCCGCGAACGAACATCACTTGTGGAGGGCCGAAGACCGGCATGAACGGGCAGTGCTGACCTTGGACTTCGAACTCGTGCGCGCTCATGCGCCACCTCCGTGAACCATCGTGCCGATGCCATCATCGGTGAATACTTCGAGTAACAGAACGTGCGGGATACGCCCGTCCAGGATGTGCGCACGACCCACGCCATGGCGCACTGCCTTCACGCAGCTCTCGACCTTTGGGATCATGCCGCCGGCGATCGTGCCGTCGGCCATCAAGGCGTCGAGTTCATCGGGTGTTGTCTGGCGAATCAGCGTGGAGGCATCGGTCACGACGCGGCGCAGACCTTCGATGTCTGTGAGATACACGAGCTTTTCCGCTCCGAGCGCTTCGGCGACCGCACCCGCCACTGTGTCTGCATTGATGTTGTACGCCTGGCCCGATGCATCGCTGCCAATGGTCGCGATCACCGGGATGAGTTCTTCGTTCAGAAGCCGATTGACAATGCTTGGGTTCACCGAGGTCACGTCACCCACGAAGCCGAGGTCAGGATTGCGAGCCGCGGCCACGATGAGCCCAGCATCAGCACCCGACACACCAACCGCAAGCGGGCCGTGAACATTGATTGCAGCGACGATTTGCGGATTGACCTGGCCCACCAACACCATCCGGGCAATATCAACCGTTTCGGCATCGGTGACACGCAGACCATTGCGAAACTCGGTCTGCTTGCCGAGGCGAGCCATGAGCGCACTGATCTGCGGCCCGCCACCGTGCACCACAACCGGCTTCATACCCACGGCATGCATCAGCACAATGTCTTGCGCAAACAGGGCCAGCGCGTCGCTATCGGACGAGCCTGCGAGCGCGTTGCCTCCGTACTTGACGACGACCGTCCGACCGACAAAACGACGGATATACGGCAGGGCCTCGAGGAGCACATCCGCCTTGAGCGCGGGGGTCGACGTGGAGGTGGAGGTGGGGGTCGACGTGGAGGTGGAGGTGGAGGTCATGGGTAGAGCCCAACGGCGACGAGGCCCGCCGTTTCGTCGAGGCCGAGCGCGACATTGGCGGCCTGGACCGCTCCACCGCTTGCACCCTTGGTGAGATTGTCGATTGCGCACAACACCATCACGTACCCCGTTCGTTCGTCGTAACGAGCAGAAAGATGTACTGCATTCGATCCGAGCGTTGCCTTCGTCGATGGCGGAACCGCGCGGACCGCCACGAACGGCTCACCCTGATACGCGCTCGTCAGTAGGGCCAACAAAGATCCAGTTGTTACCTGGGCACCGGCCGCCGGTCGAGCAAAGCACGTGGAGTAAATGCCTCGGTTCATGGGCGCCAGGTGTGGCGTGAACAGCACCTGCGCACCCACAATCTGTTCGATCTCCGGCGTGTGACGGTGGTCCAACAGGCCGTACGCCTCGTAGTTCTCGTCGACCGAACAGAACAGGCTGCTGTTCTTGAGCGCGCGTCCGGCCCCAGAAATCCCGGTTGCGTTGTTGACAATGACACCAGCAGTTTCGATCAGCCCGTTGTCGACGAGTGGACGCAGCGCAAGGCTCGCCGCGGTGACGTGACAACCCGGCGTCGCGATCAAGCGCGCACCCTTGAGTTCATTTCGAAACAGTTCGGGCAACCCGTAGACGGCTTCTGCCAAGAGCTCAGGCTGATCATGCTCGAAGCCGTACCACTGCGGATACAACGATGCATCCTTCAGTCGATACGCGCCAGAGAGATCGACGACGCACCCAACGCGGCCAACGAGACGCGGCGCGAGGTCCAACGATGCTTCGTGAGGAAGACCCAGGAAGACAAGATCGAGACCAACGACAGCAGCTTCATCGAACTCGGAGAACACGAGGTTCGGATAGCTCACAGCCAGACTGGGGTACAGCGATGCAGCCGGCGTTCCGGCCTGCGTGTCCCCAGTTGCAACGACGACCTCGTAATCCGGATGTTGCGCAGCGATTCGAAGCAGTTCAGCTCCCGTATAACCACTTGCGCCGATGATGCCCACTCGAACCATAGACGCATGATCATACAGATCAATGCATGATCATGCAATGCTCATGCACTCCTCCGGCTTGGCAGCGCGACAACACCCGCCGCCAACGGTGCGCCACAATGGGTATGTGGACCACCCGATGATGCCGACCGTTTCCACCAGGGGCTCGCTCCTCGTGGCTGTGCCGCTGCTCGACGAGCCAACTTTTCATCGCACTGTCCTCTACATGTTGCAGCACACCGACGATGGCGCCCTCGGTCTCGTCATCAATCGGCCCACCACTGAAGAGCATGTGCGCGGGCTCGACCCATGGCTGCACCACCTCTCCTACCCACAAGTGATCTTCGACGGCGGACCGGTGATGTCAAACACGTTGATCGCTGTTGCGTCGCTTGCGCTCACGGGCGGCGATGAAGGCTACGCGCCGCTCGACCATGGTCTCTGCACCGTGGATCTCACGCTGTTACCCGACGAGCTGTCCGAGGGCCTGCAGCAGTTACGGGTCTTTCGCGGCTATAGCGGCTGGGGTGCCGGACAGCTCGAGGACGAACTCGACGAAGGGTCGTGGCTCGTGCTTCCGTACAGGGCCGGCGATGTGTTCTCGATTGAACCTCAGAGCGTGTGGCGTCACGTGCTTCGCCGAACCGGTGGCCCCAAAGCGCTGCTCGCCGATGCACCCGACGAGCTCAGCTGGAACTAGCACCGCACGCGCAAACCGCTGTTGTCTAAGAACGCAGGTGTGCGCCAAGCTTCGCAGCGACCGTGACGATCTTGGTGCGCACTGCCGCGACTTCAGTGTCGGTCAAGGTGTGGTCGTGAGCCTGCAAGCGAAGGCGATACGCCAGGCTTCGCGACCCTTCGGCGACCCCGACACCGCGATAGACGTCGAAGAGCGCAACATCGACGAGGAGATTGCCAGCGGCTTGCCGAATCGCCTTGTCGAGCTTGTCGGCCGGCACCGTTTCGCTGAGCACGAACGCGAGATCGAAGTCGCTGGACGGATACCGGCTCGTTGCCTTCCACTGGGCAACCTTGGGTTCGATCGCGAGAAGCCGCGACAGGTCGAGCTCGAGCCACGCAACACGTTCGGATACTCCGAAGGCATCGAGAACCGATGGATGCACTTCGCCAACGGCTCCGACCACGTCGCGGCCGATCGATAACGTCGCTGAGCGTGTCGGGTGGAGTCCAAGTGGAACAATTCCCTGATCGACGCGTGCCCCAAAGCCCATTGTCGTGACCAGTTCGCGCCACAGCGACATTGCCGACGTTGCGTCACGACCAGCGAGCACGACGCCGAGACCCTCATACTCGGGGGGTAGCTCGGTGCTGCGATCACCGGGCGGGTACACGTGGCCGACCTCGAACAGCGACAGCCCCGTACGTCGATGGGATTCGTTGAACGCCACCGCTCTGAGAAGCCCGGGGCGCATCGAAGGCCGCAACACGTCTTCGTCGGACACCAGTGGGTTCGTGACATGAATCGCGTCATCACTGAGCCCGGCGGCCCGGAGCGTGGCGTCGCTAAGGAATGAGTCGGTGATTGCCTCACTCAGTCCAAGACCGAGCAGCACTTGACGAAGCGCTCGGCGTCGTTGTTGGTGGGCACTGAGCCGACCGTGCATTGTCGAATTCGGCACGAGTGAACCGAGACGTTGGTACCCGTAGTGACGCGCCACTTCCTCGACAACGTCGATCTCGGCGCTGCTATCGGGACGCCATGAGGGAAGATCGACGTTGAGTGAATCGCTGCCAGTGACCGAGGTGGTGTACCCGATGGGAGTGAGCAGGCGTTCGATCGAATCCGCGTCGAGCGACGTGCCGAGAATTCGGTTGACCTGGCTGACACGAACCGTGACAGGCCGCGACTCATCGGGTAATGACTCGTGGCGCGCATCGACCGCACCGGCGTGCACCACAAGCTCGGGACACGTCTCCCGAAGTAGTTCGACAAATCGGGCTTGTGCCGCAGGCATGCCGTGCGGATCGACGCCTCGTTCGAAACGGCCCGATGCCTCGGACCTGATTCCGAGGCGATTCATCGTCCGGCTCATGGCCGTTTGTTCGAAGTAGGCGATCTCCAGCGCCACGACCGTGGTTGCATCGGAGATTTCACTGTGGAGACCACCCATGACACCGCCAATGCCAATCGGAGCGTCATACGCGTCGCAGATCAGCAGATCGTCGGCACTCAAGGTGCGCTCGATTCCGTCGAGCGTGGTGATCGTCTCAGCGGGTCGAGCCAAGCGGATCTTGAACCCGCCACCACCCAAGGTCTCGAGGTCGTAGGCGTGGTTGGGCTGGTTGAGCTCGAGCATCACATAGTTGCTGACGTCGACCACATTGCTGATCGGACGCATGCCGGCCGCCTTGAGCCGGCGAGCCATCCAATCGGGAGACGACCCGACGCGGATGCCCGAGAGGACCAATGTGGTGAACCGCGGGCAGCGCTCTGCGTCGATGAGTTCGACGGTCGCGCTGCGAGCCGGCTCAGCGCCCTCGTACGGCTGAGGCGCGCGTGGCCCCGGCAGTCTGAGGTGTGCGCCCACATCACGGGCGATTCCGAGGTGGCCCCAGCAGTCGGGACGGTTGCGGGTGAGGTCGATGTCGAACACGATCTCACCCTGCAGATCGAGCGCCTCGCCATACGGCAGGCCGAGGGCGGTACCGGCAGGAAGAATGAGGATGCCGCTGTGGTCGTCACCAAGACCGAGTTCGTGGGCCGAGCAGAGCATACCCTGCGACTCGATCCCGAGAATTGGACGCGGTTCGATGACGCGTCCATCCGGCATCGCAGTTCCGGGCGTCGCCAGTGGGATGATGTCGCCAGCCTGCATGTTGAACGCGCCGCACCACACGTGACGCTCGACCCCGTCGCCCGCATCGACCCAGACGCGATGCACCTTGGCGGCCTGGGGATGTCGCTCGGTACGCAAGACCTGCGCCGTGACGACGCCGTCGACTGTGGAACCGACGCGCAGAATGTCTTCTACCTGCATGCCGAGTTGGGTCAGCGATGTTGCAAGCGCTGCCGCGTCGTCGCCGACTGGAACGAGGTCGTTGAGCCAGGAAAGTACAACCTTCATAACGGCCTCAGAACTGCTCGATGAAACGGATGTCGTTGCTGTACATGTCGCGGATGTCGTCAATGCCATGGCGTTCGCGTGCCATGCGATCAATGCCGAATCCAAATGCGAATCCGCTCCACACCTCCGGGTCGAGGCCGACGGCGCGGAGCACATTGGGATGCACCATGCCGCAACCACCCAACTCGATCCATGTGCCATTTGGGCGTTGGATATCGAACTCGGCCGACGGTTCGGTGAAAGGGAAGTAGTTGGGGCGCAAGCGGCTTGTGAAATCACCACCGAAGAACGCCTTGGTGAACGCGTTGATCGTTCCGGCGAGGTGGGCCATCGTGATGTTGCGGTCGATCACCAGACCCTCGATCTGGTGGAACACCGGCATATGCGTGGCGTCTGGCGTATCACGGCGGAACACTCGCCCAGGCATGATCATGTAGATGGGTGGTTCGATTGTTTGCATCACCCGGATCTGCACCGGAGACGTGTGCGTGCGTAACAAGACCGCACCGTCGCTGTCGCCGTGTTCGCGGGCCGACGACTCGAACGAGGTGTCCGTGGTGACCTGGCGATAATCGGTGAAGAGGGTGTCAAATCCACTTCGGGCAGGGTGGCTTCGGGGCATGTTGAGCGCCTCGAAATTGTAGAACTCAGTTTCGACCTCAGGCCCTTCGGCGATCTGGAATCCGAGGCCCATGAAGACATCTTCGAGTCGCTCCCAGGCCTGTGTTACCAGATGCGCGCGGCCTCGCGTGGGTCTGCTCGTCACCTCGGTGAGGTCGAGACGCTCACTCGCGATACGCGCGTTGACCTCATCGTTGGCCAAGCTCGATCGACGCGCGTCGATCGCATCGTTGACTTGCCCGACGGCCTCATTGATTGCCTGGCCGATCGACTTGCGTTCGTCTACGGCGAGCGAGCCGAGCCGCGTCTTCAGCTGTGCGAGCAGGCCGCGCTTGCCGAGCACTTCGGAATCAACCACGCGCAAGTCATCGACAGTGCCGACGGCAGCGACTTTGACGAGCGCCTCATCAAGCGCGCCACGAACTTCATCAATCATCGAGGAAACCTTTCAGCGAGCTGCAACCGGACGCAAACACAAAGCGAGCTCCCCGGGCGGCGAATCTTCGAGAGCGCGTCAGCGAACGACCGACACTCCCCCGGGCACGACCCGGGGACTGGTAAATCGTTGCGACATCACGGCAGGTACCTTACCGCGAGGCGCGCTGACGCATGGCCTCAAATACCACCACGGTCGAGGCCATCGCGACATTGAGACTTTCGGCGCGTCCCAGGTGGGGAATCGTGATCCAGGAATCGATGGGGATCTGCTCATCGATGCCGTGGGCCTCGCTGCCCATCACGAGCGCAAAGGGAGTCGCCAGCTGCGCATCCGTGTACGGCGTACCACGGTGCGATGACGTACCGATCAGCGGCAGGGCCAGTGCCTGCAACTCGTGCAGCGAGACGTCGGCCACGACGGGAACATGAAAGAGCGCCCCGGCCGACGCGCGAACGACCTTCGGGTTGAAGGGGTCGACTGAACCTGTGACCAGTACGACGCCGTCGGCGCCGGCGGCCTCGCACGAGCGCAACATGGTGCCAAGATTTCCGGGATCGGTGATGCGATCAGCAATCACGACGAGCGATGCGCCAACGAGGTCGCGCACGGCGCACTGCTTGATCTTCACGACGGCCAACAATGGTTGAGGTGCCTCGGTCGAGGCCACGCGTTCGAGCACATTCGCAGCCAGTTCATGAATCACGCAATCGGCACCCGACACAGCTTCGCCGTGGGGCGCCACGAATTGGGCCTCGACGCTCCAGCCGGCGGCGACCGCTTCCTCAACCAGCACTCGCCCTTCGACAACAAAGGCACCGTCGTCCCAACGAGCACTGCGGCGCCCCAAAAGGCGCCGCAGTCTCTGAACGTCTGGATGCTGGAAACCCAGCGGGGTACTCAGACGAGCGCTGCCTTTGCAGACTCGACGAGCTTGCCAAATGACTCGATGTCGGTCACGGCGAGATCGGCGAGGATCTTTCGGTCGACTTCGATGCCAGCTGCATTCAGCCCGGCGATGAAACGGCTGTAGCTCATGTCGAACATGCGGCAGCCAGCGTTGATTCGCTGGATCCACAGACGACGGAACTCGCCTTTCTTTGCTCGGCGGTCACGGAAGGCATACTGCCCCGAACGCATGACCTGCTCGTTGGCAAGACGAGCAGACCGGCTGCGCATACCGTAGTAGCCCTTTGCCTTTTCAAGTGTTGCCTTACGGTGCTTCTTGGCACCTACCGCACGCTTAACTCTCGCCATGTCGGTATCCCTTCTTCTCTCGGCCCATTGCGGGTCGTCGTCAATTCTGTGTGGTCGTGGTCAGTACAAATTCGAAGAACTGTTCGAGCGGTCGCTCGATGAGGTACTCAGCGCTCTGCGAGCAGGCGCTTGATCTTGCGTGCATCGCCTGGATGCACGTCGACCGTGCCGTCGAGCCGGCGGGTACGAGTCGAGGACTTCTTCTCGAACAAGTGCTGACGGTTGGCCTGCAGCCGCCGAAGCTTGCCTGTGCCGGTCTTCTTGAACCGCTTTGCGGCCGTCTTGCTGGTCTTCATCTTTGGCATACGAATATTCCTTGTTGGGTCCTCGGTGAGGATCTGATGAGGTGTCGGTGAGGACGTGGTGGGAGAGCCTTGCTCAGGCGGTGTCGCCGGATGGCTCAACAGTTGGATCTTCAATGAGTGGCAACGAAGCAGCTGGCTCGGCGACCTCAGCGACCTCGGCGATGGGCTGAGGTTCGCTGTCGCCGGCCATAGCGTCAACGGATGGACTATCGATGGATGTGGCCTCAGGTGCACTCGCTTCGTCCGCGCCGGTCGGACTGACCTTTGCGTCGCTGTGCGTGCGTTCCTTTTTGACCGGCGCCTTCTTCTCTGGCGCCAACACCATCGTCATATTCCGGCCTTCGAGTCGTGCCTGCGTTTCGACCTTTCCAAGTCCGTCGACTTGGGCAATGACGGTGTCGAGCAAACGTGATCCGAGTTCTGGGTGAGCCATCTCTCGGCCACGAAACTGCAGTGTCACCTTGACCTTGTGGCCTTCGGAGAGGAATTCCTGCATGTGGCGAACCTTGGTGTCGAGGTCACCCTTGCCGATCTTTGGACGCAACTTCACTTCCTTGATCGACACGTGGATGGTCTTTTTCCGCGACTCCTTGGCCTTTTGCGACTCTTCGTAACGGAACTTGCCGTAGTCCATGATCCGGCAAACGGGTGGGTTCGCCAACGGTGCGACCTCGACGAGGTCGAGGTCGAGTTGACGGGCCATCGTGAGCGCTTCTGGCAAGGTCTTGATTCCGACCTGGCTGCCATCGGCTCCGATGAGGCGTACCTCACGCGCACGAATGCGCTCGTTGTACCGGGGCTCGTTCTGCTGCGGCGTTGCTATGGCTGATCACTCCTGTGCAATGGGCTGTTCTCCCTGTCGGTTGTCGTCGTGTGCCGACGCAAAGTCAGGGTACAGAACAGCCGCACCCTCGCACGGGAGCGGTATGTGCGGTGCCATGACCCGGCGCACGGTTGACCTGATGACGGCGAACCGCACAGATCGGTAGTGGCCGGGTGGGGGTTGTTATACGACGGATGGTCGTCCGCCATACACCCCACTTTGCCTCAGTTGTTGCGCAGTACACTACCGCATGTGAACAACGAAACCTCGAACACGCAGGTAGACGACGCCCTCGAGGAAATGGAGGCAGTCCGTCGCCAACTGGCCGAGGTGCCAGCCCAAATGGTTGTCGCCAACCATGTCATGGGCCTCTATGAGTTGGCGGCCATCCATCTCAGCGCCACACCGCCAGATCTGGCGCAGTCTGCGCTGGCCATTGATGCCGTTGCGTGCCTGGTAGACGGCTTGGGCGAGCGCCTCGGCGACGATGCCCCAACGATGCGCGATGCGCTCGCAAACATCCGCCTCGCCTTCGTCCAGATCAAAAGCGCCCACTGAACCGGCCGTACCGAGCCGCCAGAACTCTGCCCTGCGCACACCGCACGCCTTCGGTGCCCAAGCGCCGCGCCTGTTCGATCTCGCTACCCGGCACCAGCCGCCCGCTGG
>JAYTWP010000108.1:0-3622 GCA_043743395.1 Actinomycetota bacterium
TCATCGCTGCGACCAGGGTGCAGATCTTGCGTCCCGGGGCGAACGAGCCGGTCCGCACCCAGGTGTTGACAAGCCGTTCGAGACCGAGCCGTGACATCACCGTCGCGATCATGATCAGCCCGGCGTTGGCGATCAGACCGTCATGGTCAAAGGTCGTGTCGTAACGGTCGATAGTGCGCGATACTGCCAACACTGAAAGTGCCTCCTGCAGATGGTCAGACTGTGACTTCGAACATCACAATCATCCCAGCTCAGGAGGCACTTTTGGTGGACGCGCGACATCCCAGGCGATCACCTACACGGTGGATCCAGGCTGAGTCCGTCACCCGAGGTCACCGACCTGACGTAATTCCCGATTGATTTTGTCAGGAATTGCTGAGTATGCTCAGCGGCTGTATCGAACACACCGAGGGAGTCGTCATGAGCAATCCAAACTGGGGTTTTGAGACCCGCCAGATCCACGTCGGCGGCGAGCCTGATCCGACAACCGGAGCTCGTGCCGTCCCGATCTACCAAACCACGAGCTATCAGTTCCGCGACTCAGCACATGCTCAGAACCTGTTCGCGCTGGCTGAAATCGGCAACATCTACACGCGCATCATGAACCCCACGCAGTTGGCGCTTGAGTCGCGCATCAACTCGCTCGAAGGCGGTTGCATGACCGCGGTCGGGTTGCCGGGCGCCCTTGTCGTTGCGTCGGGTCAGTCGGCCGAGACGATCGCCATCCTCACGCTCGTCGAGGCCGGCGGCCACATTGTGGCCTCGCCGTCGCTCTATGGCGGCACGTACAACTTGCTGCATCACACGCTCCCCAAGATGGGCATTCATGTCACATTCGTCGATGACCCGCACGACCTCGAGCAATGGGCTGGCGCGATTCGGCCGAACACAAAGCTGTTCTTCGGTGAGGTCTTGGCGAATCCGAAGAACGACATTTTCGACATCGAAGGTGTGAGCAAAGTGGCCCATGACCACGGCATCCCGCTGATGGTCGACAACACGGTCCCAACGCCGTATCTCATCCGTCCCTTCGAGTGGGGCGCCGACATCATCGTGCACAGCCTCACCAAGTTCATTGGTGGCCATGGCACCTCGATCGGTGGTGCGATCATCGATGGCGGCACGTTCGACTACGCCGCAAGCGGTCGCTTCCCGAACATGACCGAGCCAGACCCGAGCTATCACGGGTTGCCCTATTTCCCGGCGCTTGGCCATGGTGCGTTCATCATCAAGGCTCGCGTGCAGATTCTGCGCGACCTCGGTGCTGCAATCTCGCCGTTCAACGCATTCCTCATCCTGCAGGGACTCGAAACGCTGAGCCTGCGGATGGATCGCCACTTCGAAAACGCAGGCAAGGTCGCCGACTTCTTGGTTGCTCGTAGCGACGTGCTCAGCGTCAACTACGCGGGCCTCGCGAGCAGCCCATGGCACGAGCGGGCCAAGAAGTACGGCGGCGGCAAGGGCTACGGATCAGTGATCGCGTTCGAGATCGAGGGCGGAGTCACCGCCGGTCAGAAGTTCGTGGACGCGCTGCAGCTGCACAGTCACGTCGCCAACATCGGCGACGTGCGCAGCTTGGTGATTCACCCAGCGAGCACCACCCACAGCCAGCTCACCGAACTCGAGCAGGCTTCAGCTGGCGTGACGCCGGGTCTGGTGCGCCTCAGCGTGGGGTTGGAATCGCTCGCCGACATTCTTGCCGACCTCGAGCTGGGCTTCGCCGCAGCCGCGAGCTGAATTGCGCAAATCGAGCTACTTCTCGTCGGGGTTCTCGAGGTCTTTCAAGAAGGCCTCGAGTTCCGCGGCCAGATCGTCACCACTTGGTAGCGACGCCTCGGAGTGCTGATCGAACTGGCGCTCGAGCATGCGCACGTAACTGCTTGCCTGTGCGTCCTCTGCAACGGCTTCGTCGTGCAGCGACTGCCACCGCTCGATCTCCGCAGCGAGTTCGGCATGGTCGGTGGGAATGCCGAGTACGTGCTCAAGATGATGCAGCAGTGCAGCTGAGGACTTCGGGTGCTGTGCGTTGCCCAAATAGTGGGGCACCCCGACGCGCAGTGATATCGCTGGCAGGTCGAGTGTTTCGAGGCGCTGCTGCAGCACGCCGACAACGCCGGTGATGCCTTGATACTGCGGCCGACCCAGACCGAGGCGGCGAACGAGTTCGTCGTTGGTGGAGCTGCCCACCACGATGGGAACCCGGCTGTGGGGCACGGCGTCGGCGTTGGCGCCGATTGTCACCACGAGTTCGCAGCCGAGGCGCAACGCCAATGCAGCAATGCAATCGCAGTACGTGCTCCAGCGCACGTGCGGCTCGACGCCGGACAACACAACGAGATCGTGAGGGCCGGCGGCGAAACGGGCGAGACGAAACTCGTTGGTGGGCCAGCGGATATGGCGGACCTCATCATCGTCGAACCAGACCTCGGGCCGCTCTTGTGTGAAGTCGTAGAACGGATCGGGGTCGATGCTTGCCACCACCGGAGCAACTCGCTCGCGAAGTAGCCATTCGAGTGCGCCCGTCGCCGTGCTCGAGGCGTCGAACCAGCCGGTGAGCGCGACGATCATGATCGGTCGCTTCAGCGGGGCGAGCCCTTCGGTGTGCGTGGTGAGAACGTCGTCGACTCTCATGGCGTCAGTCTTGCAGCGCAGCGGCGACGTAGTCGATGCACTGTGTGAGCGCCGTGACATCGTCTGGGTCGACAGCGGGGAACATGCCGACGCGTAGCTGATTGCGGCCCAATTTCCGGTAACTGTCGGTGTCGACGATGCCGTTCACGCGCAATGCAGTGCACACGTCATTTGCATCGACGCCGGTGAGGTCAATGGTGCCGACAACCTCCGAGCGTTTCGCAGCATCGGTCACGAACGGCGTCGCCCATTCACACGCCTCGGCCCAGCCGTACAGAGCGCGGGCGGATTGGGCGCAGCGCTGGTTGGCCCACGCGAGGCCACCGTTGCCGAGCATCCACTGCAACTGTTCGTTGAGCATGATCAGGGTCGCGAGTGCAGGCGTGTTGTACGTCTGGTTGAGCAGGCTGTTGTCGAGCGCCGTGTTGAGGTCGAGCGATGCTGGCATCCAACGGCTCGACGCGCTGATCGAGCGAATCCGTTCGAGCGCGGCTGGCGAGCAGGCCGCCAACCACAGCCCGCCATCACTGGCAAAGGACTTCTGCGGTGCGAAGTAGTACACGTCGACTTCGCCAGGATTCCAGAGCAATCCCCCCGCTGCAGATGTGGCATCGACGACAACCAACGAGCCGGGATCGGCCCCCTGAGGACGGGTCAATTGCATCATCACGCCGGTGGACGTCTCGTTGTGGGTGAGGGCGTAGACATCGGCGCCGGGCGTTGCCGACAGCGTGGGGTGATCGCCCACCTCGCTGCGCACGATGGTGGGATTGTCGAGGTGGGGCGCTGCCACGACAGCCTCGGCGAACTTTGAGGAGAACTCGCCAAACACTGCGTGCGCGCTGTGATCGCGCACGAGACCGAACGTGGCAACGTCCCAGAACACCGTGGATCCGCCGTTGCCGAGGACGATCTCCCAACCATCGCCAAGGCCGAACAGTGAGATGAGGCCGGAGCGTACGGCACCAACAAGGTTCTTGACCGGGGCCTG
>JAYTWP010000109.1:0-9830 GCA_043743395.1 Actinomycetota bacterium
GAAGTCCCATGGCGTTTCCTTGGGTGACCAAGGGACACAGGCTTGCTCGTAGGTGCCGAGCAACATGCCGCCTTGCTCTTGGCGGATGTAGATCTCGCCGGCGAAGTCAAGTGCCATCGGCATTTCCTTGCCGGTCGAGGCCATGTGTGCGGCGACCTCGGGCATGTCTTCGGTGACGAGGTACATGTGCTCCATCGCGAGCACCGGGAGTTCGATGCCAACCATCCGACCGACCTCGCGAGCCCACAGACCACCGGCATTCACGATGTGTTCGGCATGAATCGACTGACCAACGTCGGTGTGCACATCCCATGTGCCGTCGGGTCGTTGCGAGAGTCCGTTCACCCAGGTGTTGCGATAGATCTCTGCGCCGGCGTTGCGAGCGCAGATGGCATAGGCATGGGTCACTCCCGACGGATCGACGTGTCCTTCCACGGGGTCGTACAGCGCGCCGATGAAATACTGATCTTCCATCAGTGGAAAGATCGACTTTGCCTCAGAGGGCGTGATCAGTTCGAGATCCATGCCGAGGTAGCGACCGCGTGATTGTGCCATGCGCAGGAAGTCCATCCGGACTTCGGTATCGGCGAGCATCAGCCCACCGGGCAAATGGATGCCGCAGTTCTGGCCGGACTCGCGCTCGATGGTTTCGTACAGCTCGATCGTGTACTGCTGCAGCTTGGAGACGTTGGGATCGCCATTGAGGGTGTGCATGCCACCCGCCGCGTGCCACGTGGAGCCTGCGGTGAGCTCCTTTCGTTCGAGGAGCACCACATCGGTCCAGCCAGCTTTGGTGAGATGGTAGAGAACGCTGGCACCAACGACGCCGCCGCCGATGACGACGACCTGAGCTGAAGACTTCACTGAAGTTCCTTTCGAGACGAGCTAACAAGATGCTGCGAGCGGCGCGAGGGTCGGCCTGCAACGAGGCCTAGAAATCGGTGGGTACGCCACCTTCGCTGTGGCGGCGATCGACAAATGCTTGCAGCTCTTCGCGTACCGCTTCGTCTATCGGGGGCGGTTCGTATGCGGCGAGCATTTCCTTCCAGATCTGGTTGGCCCGGAAGGGCGCGTGCGGGCTGCCGCCCTCTTCCCACGATTCGTAGTTGCGCCAGTCGGAGATCATGGGCTTGTGGAACGCCGTGCGGAACCGGTCTTGGGTGTGCTGCGTGCCGAAGAAGTGTCCACCCGGGCCGACATCGCGGACGGCCTCGAGGCCGAGCGACGCCTCGTCGACGACTGGGCCTTCGAGGAAGGCCGAAACCATGTGCAAGAGATCGGCGTCGATGATCATCTTCTCGTACCCGGCGTGCAGGCCACCTTCCATCCAGCCCGCACCATGCATGAGCATGTTGACGCCGCCCATGATCGCACCCCACAGCGAGAACACGGATTCGTATGCTGCCTGAGCATCGACAGCATTGGCGGCACAGACGTTCGAGCTGCGATACGGCAGGTTGTAACGACGCGCCAGCTGTCCGCCCACCATTGCGGTGCGCATGTACTCGGGTGTGCCGAACGCGGGTGCACCCGATTGCATGTCGACGTTGGAGGTGAAGCCGCCGTACACAGCGGGAGCGCCTGGGCGCACGATCTGAGTGAAGGCGATACCGGCCAATGCCTCCGCGTTCTGCAAAGCGAGCGCACCGGCGAGGGTGACCGGCGCCATCGCGCCCGCCAGTGTGAACGGCGTGAGCACAACGATCTGGTTGCGCGACGAGTACTCCATGATGCCCTGCAACATCGGGCTGTCGAGTCGCAACGGCGAGCTCGAATTGATGACCGTGAAGATCGACGGTTCGCGCTCAAGCGTCTCGTGATCCACCTGGCGGGCGATGCGCACCATCTCGAGGCAGTCACGGTTGCGCTGGCACCCGAGGCTGTAGGCGTGCAGCGGTTTGTCGCACAGGGTCAGTGCATCGAAGGTGGCGTCAAGATGGCGGATGGACGCATGCAGATCGATCGGCTCGACCGGATAGCCGGCGAGGAAGTGCACGCTGTTCAGCATCTGGGTAAGGCGGACGAGGTTCTTGTAGTCGGCATGGTTGCCGGTGCGGCGCCCGTTGTCCATGTCGAACACGTTGGGTGCGCTTGCCACAGAGCCAAAGGCCATGTAGTTGCCACCGATGACAAGATTGTTGGCTGGATTGCGACTGTGGAACGTGAATGAGGACGGTGCCGTCTTGATGTGCTCGAGCACCATCTCGCGATCGAATCGCACACGGGTACTGCCTGGCTCGATGCGAGCACCGGCAGCGATCAGCAACCGCCGTGCATCTTCATCGAGGAAGTCCATGCCGATCTCCTCGAGGATCTGCATCGAGGTGTTGTGAATCATTTCGAGTTCATCGGCGGACACGACCTCGGTGGGCTTGTACGACATGCGCGGTTGAGCGTGCGGGCGCTGCACAGGGACTCGGCTGCGCTCGGCTGTTGACCGACCTTTGCGACGCGGCCCGCTGCCAGCGTTCTCAATATTCACTTCGGTCACAATGGCCCCCGGATTCGACGCGCCGTTGCAGACATACTAACCATGCAAAGTTGGCACAGACGTACCGCGAATCGCTGAGATCAGTGGCGGCGGGGTGCTGCGAGTAAGTTGCGCCTGTGTCCGAGGTCGACCGCGCCACCCGAGTGGCAGTGATCAGCGCCACTGCCCTTGGCGCAGTACTGAGGCTCTCGCTGTTGATCAGCAAGTGGAACGAGGGTCTGGGGTTCAACGATTCCTTGTACTACAGCTTTCAGGCACAGCAGAACGCCCACGGTCACTGGTTCCGCATGGTGTTCACCAACGGTCCCGGCGCCGAGCATCCACCGCTCGCATCGCTACTGATGACCCCGGCGAGCCTGTTGCCCCATGTGGTGTTCTGGCAACGGGCGACCAACACGTTGCTCGGCATTTCGATCATCCCACTCGTCGCGTTACTCGGGTTCCGGGTGGCCGGCAGACGCGTCGCCGTGATCGCCGCAGTCATTGCAGCGGTCTACCCGAATCTGTGGATGAACGACTCACTGGTCATGTCCGAGTCTGCGTCGGTGTTCTTCGTCGTGCTTGCGGTGCTTTGTGCGCGGCGTCTTCAACAGCGTTTCGACACGCGCTCGGCGGTATTGCTCGGCGCTGTCATCGGTCTGGCCGCGTTGTCGCGAAGCGAGTTGATCTTGCTCGGACCTCTGCTCGCGCTGGTCGGATGCCGGTCGCGCGCTCTCGTCGAATGGGCCAAGCGAGGAGTGCTCGTGCTCGTGGTGGCCGGCGCTGTGGTCGTGCCGTGGATGGTCTACAACTCCACTCGGTTCGATGCGCGCGTTCTCTTGAGCACGAACGAAGGGAGCACGCTCCTCGGGTCGAACTGCGATGCCACATATTCAGGACCTGGGATGGGTGGTTGGCTCACGAGTTGCCAAAGCGATGTGATCATCGGTCCCGATGAAGATGCCTCGGAACTTTCACGGCGCGAACATCGTTTGGCGGTGCAGTACATCCGCCAACACAAGCGCCGACTGCCTCTCGTGGTGAGTGCGCGTCTGTTACGCACGGCCGATCTGTTCGGCCTCGAGGATCTCGTCGCAACCGATGTGGCCGATCGTCGCGGTCGTTGGCAATCGTGGAGCGGCATCATCAGCTGGTGGCTACTCGCCCCGTTCGCGGCGGTGGGGTGGTGGCGCTTGCGTCGCCCATCCGGGGCGATCCTGCTCGCGCCCGTGATCAGTGTGTTCGTCACGGCGGCACTCTTTTATGGTGCACATCGGCTGCGCGCGCCGATGGAACCGATCGTGGTCGTGTGCGCGGCGACATGCTTCGTGCAGAGCGGCATCGGTTGCAGAACGATCGATCGCCTGCAGCCACGTTGGATCAGTGCCGTTGGCGGTGGGCGATGGCTCGCTGCTGCTCGAGAAACTTCGGCACATCCGGAGGCTGTACAACAGCGCCGCGGATGAGGTCATCGAACTGCCGGGTGAGCGTTCGAACATGTTCGGCCGACGTGAGCACCAGATACATCTGACCGAGATACAGCGCCGCACGCAACGGGCCGAAGATCGTGACGGGCGCAGCGAATCGTTCGCGGCCGTCGAACAGGAACCACCTCAGCGTCGGGTAGAGCTCGGTGCACAGTTCGATCATGTGGTCCAACTGCGCGAGGCGACTGCGCAGCTCGAGCTGGCGCCAAATGCCGCCGCCGCGCGCAAACGCCTCGATCGTTTGCACCGAATTGCAGCACTCGAGATCTGTTTCAGGTGCGCGGGTCCATGCCAGGCGCGCTGCTGCGGTCTCAATCTTTTGCTCCGGACTGCTGACCACGAAGTCGCCCATCTCGTAGCGAATGACTGCCTCGGTCTTGAGCAGATCGGGCAACGTGGAC
This sequence comes from Actinomycetota bacterium, assembly GCA_043743395.1. Lineage (GTDB taxonomy): Bacteria > Actinomycetota > Acidimicrobiia > Acidimicrobiales > Ilumatobacteraceae > WLMZ01. The sequence goes on from JAYTWP010000109.1 coordinate 4,359, forward strand.
GGCACGTAGCGGATCTTGTAACCAATGGCTTCGCGAAGCCAGTCGATGAGGCGTTCGTCGTTGTATGCGAGCGCGTCGTGTGCGAATGAGGTCTGCTCGTTCATCATTTCGGCTTGCATCACGCCGGTGTTGCTCAAGCCGACGAGCCAGTCGATGGAGACCTGCTGCGTTCTGGCGATCGCGGTGAGGGTCTCGACGCGTGGAAGGCGGCGGTTTGCCGGCGAGAGGAGTTGCGAGAGCGTCGACCGGTCGAGCCCCACCGCCTCCGCGAACTGGCTGCGGTTGAGTTTCGAGTCGTGGATCACCTTGTCGAGCCGCTCCTGGAACGTGCTCAGGATGCTCTTGCGGTCCGGCATATCTGTAGTGTAAACACCACAGATGATGCGTAAGCGCGTCACAATGCTGTTGTAGGCCCTACAACTGTAGTGAATGTGCGCAAATGCCCCAGTTCCATACCTCGCGTGTGCTCAAACACTGTGTAAACCCATAGGTGTGAACGGTGGGACATCGAGGAACCCTGCGACAACCGATTGGCTGACGCTCGTCGTCCTCGCAGCGTTCTGGTCGATGTTCGTCACGATCCTGATGACGCACCATCACCTGCCAACCGTTTTCGTGATCGCGGCGTTCGCCGCGCTTGGCGGTCTGTACATGTCGCTGCAACATGAAGCCATTCATGGACACCCGACGCCATCGCGACGATTGAACCGGTTGGTGACGAGTGCCCCACTCGGCTTGTTGATGCCGCTCGATCGATATCGGGACACACATCTGGCGCATCATGCTGCGAACCTGACGGACCCCTTCGACGATCCGGAGAGTCATTACGTCTCGCCCGAACTGTGGGCCCGCGCGAGCGCTCCGTATCGGTGGCTCCTGCGCATCAACCGAACGATGGCGGGCAGGCTGACGATCGGCCCTGTGCTTGCCACCGCGCGCATGTTACGCAGTGATTTCCTACTGCTTCGCAACCGCAGGGATCTGCGACGGGCGTGGGCCGTTCATGTCGTGGCGGTCGCGGGATTGATCGTCATCTTGCGTGCGACCGGCATGCCGTTGTGGATCTACACGCTCGGGTTCGTCTTCGGCGGTGCTTCTTTGACGGCGCTGCGCTCGTTCGTCGAACATGCACCCATCGAGAACGGCGCGCGTTCGGCCATCGTTCGTACCGGTTGGTTCTTCAGCTTCATCTTCCTCAACAACAACCTTCACTACACACACCATCAGTTGCCGGGCGCATCGTGGTTCCGTCTCCCCGAACTGACGCGTGCCCTCAATGCCGACACTGTTGTTGCCGAAGGGGCTGGTGTTTATCGCGGGTACCGCGACGTGGCCCGACAGTTTCTGTTCAAGCCCTTTGGTCAACCGGTGCATCCACTTTCTGTCACGATCGACAGGTGAACGAAGCGTTTGCCACCTTGCCGATGTACCCGTATCCGGGGCTGCGCGACGCGTGGAACGCGCTCTACGCAGCGGCCGCAACCGTCGTGGCGCCGAGCGCACCGGATACACCGCTCGCGCTCGACTGGGACGTGGATGCACATGAGAGTTGGGTGCACCCGCGATTCGCTCTGAGCCAGGCGTGTGGTTGGCCACTGATCTCGATGCTCGAAAGCCGAGTACGCGTGGTTGGCGCGTTCGCTCACCGCATTGATGGCACGAGTAGCCATATGTATCGTAGCGTGATCGTTGCCCGCAAGGCTCAGCCGCTGACCTCGTTGGCCGGGGCACGTGCGGCGATCAATTCCGATGACAGCCTGTCGGGCTGCATCAGTTTGCTCTCTGCATTCGAGGTCACCTCTGGGCGATGGCCGGGGGACGTCACCTACACCGGTGCGCATGGGGCAAGTATCGAGGCGGTGCGTTCGCAACGCGCTGATGTTGCCTCGATCGACGCGCTGGCGTGGGCATATCTGCAACGCCTCTCCCCACAGGACCTCGACGGATTGGTCGTGGTGGGCCGTGGCCCACTTGTGCCGTGCCTACCACTGATCGTTCCTGACAGCGCCGACGATGCATTACTGGCAGCGTGGCGTTCGGCCTTCGCTCATGCCGTACTTCATCCCGGCCTGACCGAGGTGTGCAACACGCTGTTGATCGACGGCTTCGTACCGCTTGACCTCGCCGACTATCAGCACGCGCTCGCGGATCAGACCAGATCGAGCTGACGACCCACTGACTGCAACTTGTCGGGATTGAGAAATGACCAATACCGATCGATCTGGCCATCAACGACATCAACCGCGGTCACCATGTACGGGGCCCCGCCAAGCGACACCATCACGCCGGGGCGTCCGTTCACCGACACTGGGGTGAACTCGACATCGGGACCGACGCGTTTGCCGATGTTGATCACGAATCGGGCGATGCGCTCGGGGCCGACCACCGGACGGCGCGCGGCATGACGGTGTGGACCGCCATCGCTCACGAGCACCGCCGTCGGAGTGAGCATCGAACGCACTGCATCGATGTCGCCGCTCATCACTGCGTCGACGAAGGCCGTGGCGATCGCCAACTGTTCGGCATCGGTGGTGTGCCGTTGCTCGGGGCTGGAGTGCAATTTGCGACGAGCCCGGACCGCAAGTTGGCGGCATGCATCTTCGCTGCGGCCGAGCGTGGCAGCAGCCGCGCGGAACGGTTCGCCGAACACGTCGACAAGAAGGACCACGAGCCGCTCCTCGGGCGTGAGTTGTTCGAGCATCACGAGGAATGCTGTCGTCAACGAGTCCGCCAATTCGGCGGCTCGTTCTGGATCGCTCCCCGCGTGCTGCTCGACGATTGGTTCAGGGAGCCATGGGCCCACGTAGTCGAGTCGGGCACGCTGCACGGCACGCAAACGATCGAGCCCCAGCCGACTGACCACGGTGGTGAACCATGCAACCGGCCGTTCGATTGACGCCCGATCTGCACCTGCCCAACGGAACCATGCCTCTTGCACGACGTCTTCAGCGTCGGTGATGCTGCCGAGCAGACGGTAGGCGAGCCCGATGAGACGCGGCCGTTCACGAGTGAAAATCAGTGCGTCCTCGGCGGAGACCGCACATGGCGAGACCGCATCGACCGAGAATCCACCTGCATTGACCGCATCTGCAGAGACCGCCTCCTCGCTCACGCGCGAATCCTCGCACACAACCGTGCGGCCGCGATTCCGGCCTGCTCGCCACTTGCCGAGCTTGCGTCGGCCAACAAGCCCGATGGCCCAACCCAATCGCCGGCGACGAACAGCCCCGGTTGTCCGAGTGCGTTGATGTTCGGTCGGCCGCGCAGGCCGCCGCCCGCAGCAGTGGGTGCGCCGTGGGCGACAACCATGCGATGCAGTGACCGCTCGAAGATCACATCATCGTCGCTGATGCCTGTTGCCCGCGCCACAATGCGCAGGATTGCGCGAGCCGCGGCGGGCTCGCCCGGTTGTTCGCCCGGCGCCAGGTACCGCATCACGCTGACCAGCCCGCGTCCCGGTGGTGCCAGTGCTGCGGTTGGCGCGTGGGCCGACAGGTACACCGGCTGATCTATGCCGAGTGCGACTGTTTCGCGGGCCTGATGCAGTGCGAGGTCGAGGCAATTCGCAGCGATGGGATCAGTGAGCGCGTCACGTCCTGCGACGGTGGCGCCGCAGAGCCGCGTCGCGATGTCGGGACCGCCTGCCGCGACCACTGCAGACTTGGCAACGAGGCGTTCATCGCCGTACGTCACCTCGACGCCTTCGCCGTCGGAGGCGACCTTTTGCGCCTCGGCATGAGTGTGCACGGTGGCTCCGGCATCGACGGCGAGCTGATGCAGCACTTTGACGAGGCGTGCCCATCCGCCGTCGAGGTAGCGCACGCCCTTTGTCGCCATCTGTAACTGGGCTATTGCTGCGCCCGCATCGAATTGATCCGGCGCGTGCGTATACGTGCCGAGCCGGACGAACATCTCCATGAAAAGTTGCACGTCGTCGGGCTCATCGCCGAGAAACTCGCTGAGGGATCGGCCGACGTGGCTCGCCGCGTTCATGCGTGGCAGCTTGGCGAATATCGTCGCGATTCGGACTCGGCTGCGCGGCCGAAGCACTCGGTTGCGTAATAAGCCGAGTGCGGTCATCTCGACGCGGTGCACTTCGCCGTCGCGCAGCACATCGATCGACCTACCCGACACGGTCCCGCCGGCCATTTCCACTCCGTGCGTGCTGAGCATCGCAGTGAGATGTCCGCCGCGGTATAACGCGTGGCCACCAACGTTGAGTTGGAACCCCTCGCGTTCAATGGTCGCCGCGCGGCCACCGGGTTCTCGTGCCTCCAGGATCACAACTCTGGCGCCGCGCTTTGCTGCAGCAATCGCGGCGCACAAGCCGGCGATGCCCGCGCCGATCACCACCACGTCGACGTCGTTCGGGATCGGTACCTGGTTCAGCTCTACATTCATAACGATCAACCTCCACCCAACTCGACGTCACAGGCCACCGACTTGTGACAACGTTCCGCGGTGTGCTGATCGCGAGGGCTGCGATGTTGGTCAGATGTCTTTGCAGAGTCGAAGGGCGTCGTAGATTGCAGCGTGAACGTTGCGCGCCGCGACGGCGTCGCCGATACGGAATAACTGGAACGCGCCGTCGGGATTGGCGTACAGCCCTTGGGTGCGGCCCTGCATGAGTGCGCCGTAGTCGACGGCGCCGCGGTTCACCGACTTTGGTTTGAGGTCGAAATACAGTTCGGCGGACGGTGCGGTGCCAAATTCGACAACGACCTGATCGACGTGTCGTTCGGTGCGCTCTGGGCCGTAGTCGCTACCGAGTTCGGCCACGAGTTCGTTGCCGTCGCGGCGAACCGCGAGCAGGCGCGTGTTGATGGTGATGCGTGCATCGCCATGATGCAGCGCACGTGCATATGGCACATGGTTCATACCACCCACCTCGGGAGCGAAAAAGCGCTCGGGCGTGACTAACTCGAGTTGGCTACCCGCCCCGACGATCACTTCGGCGGCAGACATGCCGGGGTGTGCACCGTTGTCGTCGAACAACAGCACGCGGGCAGCTGGCTTGACCTCGCCCGAGAGGATGTCCCAACTCGACACAACCAAGTCGTCGCCTGCCTCGAGCGGCGGGCACTGAGGCAATCCACCCGTCGCGATGATGACGACATCAGGCGCAAGTTCGGCGATGAGCTGTTCATCAGCGAAGGTGTCGTAGCGCACTGTTACGCCGAACCGTTGCAGCTCGGCGACTCGCCAATCGACGATCCCGATGAGGTCGCGACGCCGTGTATTGCGTACCGCTAATCGCAACTGCCCTCCGGCCGTTGGCATGACTTCAAGCACGGTCACGATGTGTCCGCGCTCGGCGCACACGCGGGCGGCTTCCAGCCCAGCAGGCCCCGCGCCAACGACGACGACGTTGCGCTTCGATGGCGCCGCCGGGATGTCGTGCGGCATCGTTGCCTCTCGACCCGTGGCCGCATTGTGGATGCACAACGCCTCGCCGCCTTCATAGATGCGGTC
>JAYTWP010000110.1:0-3990 GCA_043743395.1 Actinomycetota bacterium
GAAATCAGACAGCTGCGGAGGTGGCATCGGCGGTCTCGCGCCGGGTCTCACCATCGACGCGGCCGTCACGCATGTGCACGATTCGATCGGCACCCGCGGCCACCTCGTCGCTGTGCGTCACCATCAAGATCGTTTGGCCGTCGTCGTGCAGGCGACGGAAGAGTTCGAGTACCTCGTTGCCCCCCTCGGTGTCGAGCGCCCCTGTTGGCTCGTCCGCAAGCAGCAGCGTTGGCTCGTTGGCCAGAGCCCTCGCGATCGCAAGGCGTTGGCGCTGGCCACCGGACAGCACCGCAGGCAACTCGTCGGCCTTGTCGCCGACGCCGAGCAGATCGAGAAGGTCGCGGGCCCGAGTTTCGGCAGGCTTGCGCTTGGTGCCGGCGATCATGGCGGGCAAGACAACATTTTCAAGCGCTGTCATTCCCTCGAGCAGGTTGAAGAACTGGAACACGATGCCGATGTGACGACGCCGCATTCGCGCCAACCAATCTTCGTTCTGGCCCGTGATCACTTCGCCGTCGATAGCGATCTCGCCGTCGTCGGCCAGGTCAAGACCGGCGACCAGATTGAGCAAGGTTGACTTACCGCAACCCGATGGCCCCATGATCGCCAAGAACTCGGCCGGAGCCACACTGAGGTCGACTCCGCGCAGCGCTCGAACGGGCGCAAGCTCGGCTTCGAAGGTGCGCCGAACTCCCGTGATACGCAACACCGGCGCACGAGAGGTGTCACCTGCGGGGTTGTCGGTTGTGTCTTGGCTCATGTTGGCTCCTCTGCATCGCTTGAGGTTGGGTTCACACGGAACGCCACCACGGGCGCTTCGCGACCCTTTACCTGCTGAGGTGGTAATGCTTCAGCAAGTGGTGGGTCGGTGAGCGATGACATCGTTGCATCGCTGATGACGGTCGTTCCGGCCGGACGGGCGAGATCTTGCAGCCGTTGGGAGAGATTGACGATGTCACCAACGACGGTGTACTCAATGCGTTCGTCGCTGCCGAGCAGGGCTGCGGCCACCTCACCCGTTGATACACCGATACCGAGGCCGAACTCGTCGAGGCCAGCGGCGACCCACAACCGGTTGAGGTCGGCCTGGCGTCGATGCATTTTGGCCGCAGCGCGCACGGCACGGTCGGCATGGTCAGTCTGGGTGAACGGGGCGCCGAACACGGCCATGACCGCGTCGCCGACGTACTGCATCACAGTTCCCTCCTCGTCGAGGATGGCTGCGTTCATCTCACGCCGGTGTTCGTTGAGCTGATGGGCCAACTCGGTTGGATCGGTGCGCTCGGCGATACCCGAGTACCCGCGAACGTCGGACATCAAGACGGACACGACGAGTCGTTCGGTTCGCTCGATTGCAGCACGGTCGGTGCGCAAGCGCTCGGCGAGGCCACCCGGCAGCAAGCGGCTCAGGGTTTCGCCTTGTTCTTCGCGATCGACGATGGCCTTCTGCAGCAGACGGAGCCGCTTGAGGGCGCTCTCCTGGCCCGAACTCGCGCCCTTGGCGAGGTTGAGGAACAGTCGCTCGATGGCGTCGTTGACGGCTTCAGGAGTGGTGTCTCGCGACGCAGCGATCGCTTTCACCGGTTTGCCCTCAGCCACATGGCGGAGCAGGTCTTCATCGTCCTCGCTCAAGTCGCCCTCGCGCCGAACGGGCGAGACGAGCGCTTGAACGATTTCGGGATCGAGCATCGAGCCGCCGGTGGCCACTTCGCGGATTGCTCTCGCAAGGCGGTTGCCATCCGAGACACGGTCCTTCAGGAGGTAGGCATACCCGGCTGCACCTTGGTCCAACAAGGAGATCGCGTATTCGGGGTCGTCATATTGCGAGAGGATCACGATGCCCGTGCCTGGGTGGCGCTTGCGAACTTCTTTGGCTGCCTCGATACCTTCATTCTGAAAGTTGGGTGGCATGCGAATGTCGGTCACGATCACCTGCGGAGCGGCGGCGTCGGCGCCGGCGACAAGCCCGTCGTAGTCGGCGGCAACGCCGACCACTTCGATGTCGGCCTCGATGCCCAGTAACGCACGGACACCCTCTCGAACCAAGAGGTTGTCGTCGGCGAGAAACACCGTGATGCGAGTTGGGTCGGTCACGGGTCTCATCTGACCCCAGATCGAGCCGCGACGCAATGGGGGAGATCACCCCTGTTGCGGTGGTGCCTGCATCCCCCCGCGGACACCAGTCAACGCCCTCGTTGCATCACGTGCCGCGATTTATCGTCAAGCGCATCGGCTGACATTCACATCCTCACAACCCGGAGGCACACATGAAACACGAATCAGCAGTCACAAGCCTGAGTTGGATCCCGTCCGAAGCAGTAAGCGGCCTGAACAAGGCGATCTTCGGCACCGGATTCACCCACTATGACGATCCACCACCCGATGTGATCGACGACCTTGTTGCGCTGCGCGATGCGGACCGATTTCGGTTTGCCAATCACCTCGCCGCCTGGATCGAGGTGGAGAATGGTGCCGTTGTCGACGCGGGATATTCCGGGGGTTGCGTGATGGGCTCGACCACGGTTGCGCTTGGCGGCAAGCAGGCCACCTTCGCCGCCGTAGCACTCGCCGATCTCCGCCAGCCGATCGACCTGTCGGATCCCACGGCCACTTCTGTGACGTTCGTGCAGACTGTCGGTGGTCATACAGCGGTGCCCGCACCGCGTCGAGTCAACCATCCGCCGTTCGTGCGGTTCGAGGCGCCGACGGTGTGGAGCACGCTGTCGCTGACCATCCACACCGACGGACATTCAGAGTTCAAGCTGGTCGGTGCCAGCACGTTTCCGCGCCATTGGGTGTACGACGGCAACCGAGCGCTCGCCGCAAAAGCCGGCTTGGCGGATTTCAAGGATTGGTGGCGCCACGCATTCGGCAAGCACACCCCGTGGGGTGATCAGGAGTCGCCAGCACTGGTGACGGCCGTCGAGACGGCGTTGGAGCGCGAGGTGGCCGGTGCGATCATGCGTGGTGGCGCCAAACCCGAGATCCGCAAGGTAAAAGAGGGTGCCATGCTCACCGAGCAGGGCACCCCGGGCGACGAGGTCTATCTGCTGCTCAACGGTGTGCTGTCGGTCGAGGTCGACGGTGCGGCAATTGCCGAGGTTGGCCCTGGTGCGATCCTGGGAGAGCGGGCGCTGCTCGAAGGCGGTCTACGAACCTCGACGCTTCGCGCGTTGACTAAGGTGAAAGTCGCCGTCGCCCACTCCGATCAGGTCGACCGGGCGGTGCTCGCACAGGTCAGCGAAGGGCACCGTCGGGAAGTTTGAGCAAGCAATGGCCACAGGTTCGAAGAATGCCAAGGAAGGGACGCGGCGGGTACGTGCGGGCGACCGTGCGCCGGTGCTGACCAAGCAAGGAATCGCCCAATACGAAATCGCCGCCGCGACTGATGGGACTCGGGCATCCAAGATTGCTGCGGTTCGCGACATTCTCTCGTCGGCGACACCTGACGACATGGCCTCAGTGGCGCAATGGCTGGCAGCGGTCATGGCCGGTGCATCGCCCGACGATGCCCGCTACTTACGGTCAGCGTTGCTTCAGCCCGATGACTCGATCTTCGGTGTGCCCCCGATGCACGGGGGTGACGAACTTGATCTCAATCGTGGAGCAGGTGGGTATCCGTACCTCAACCTCATGCCGCGCAACCATCATGTCCGGACTTCGACTACGCCGATGTCCTCGCGTTCATGCGTACCCAGCCAGCCGTTCATGCGATCGGTCGGTACACCTTGGCCATCGCGGGTGTTGCCCGACAGGACGATCCGAAGAACTGGTCGCGCGAGCTGGCCTTGGTCGCCATTGACGCCGAAGCTCTCACGCCATTCGGGAACCCAATAGTGGTTTCGGGTCGGCTGGCAGACCCGAAGGTGGCCTCCGAGGTGGTCGTCAATGAGTCAGAACAAAAGCTGCGACACCTGGTGCTCGGAGATCAACTGATCATCACGCCGTACGGGCTCGACGAGTTCGACGCTGCCGGTGAGGGCACCATTG
>JAYTWP010000111.1:0-1598 GCA_043743395.1 Actinomycetota bacterium
CCCCACAGGATCGCGGCCGAGGCTGCGCCATCGGGCAACGTGGGGCCAAGCGTGCGGTAGAGCACCAGCGACGCCAAAGCGCCCAGCGATGGGTTGGCCGCAGTGACCGCGAAGAACGCATCGGCAAACTCGGCGCGACTGCGCTCGGCAGCCTGTCGAAGTGGCGCGAGGTCATCGGGGTTCAACATGCCAAGCGCTTCGGCAAGGCGAGCGTGGATCTCGGGCTCCGGCAGCGGACCGTCGGGCGCATCGAGCACCGGCCGGCGGAGATGAAACACATTGGCGGGAAACTCGAAGTTGAAATAGGTGGCTTCCCACTTCTCGTACTGCGACGGCGCCGGCAACACATAGTGAGCAAGTCGGGCCGTCTCGGTCATGGTGATGTCGATGACCACGACCAGCTCCAGCGCTGCCAACGCGGCGCGCATGCGCGTGGTGTCGGCCAACGAATGCATCGGGTTGCCGCTCTCGACGAGCAGGGCCCGGAAACGATCGGGGTGGTCGGTCAGGATCTCGTCGGGAATGACGTTGCAGGGCAACAGCCCGCTGATGATTCGTGCGCTGACGACGGGGCTGACACGTCCACCAGACTTGCCGGTTGACTTGCCGGTTGACTTGCCGGCCGACTTGCCAGCCGACGTATCCGGGCGAGCCAAGGCGACGAGCGCATTCGGCGCGTACATGCCACCCGGCACACCGAGATTGCCGGTGAGTAGCCACACCAACTTCTCGAGCCAACTGTTGAGCGTGGAGTGCAGGCTCATCTGCACACCGAGATCCTCGAACACGGCCACACTCGCGGCGGCTGCGATGCGACGTGAAGCGCCACGGATGAGGTCCTCGGCGACACCGCAACGGGCGGCGTAGTCGGCGATATCGATTGCGCCGAAAAGGGTCTCGATCTCGTCGTAGCCATCTGAGTGATCGGCAAGCCAGGTGCGATCGACCAAGCGTTCCTGCACAAGTGTGGCGACCATCGCCGACAGGCAGAACGCATCGGTGCCGGGTTTGACCTGCAAGTGGAAGTCGGCGAGTTCGGCTGTCTCGGTTCGGCGCGGATCGATCACGATCATCGAGCGTGATGGATCGTTCGCGATTTCTTTGAGCACGGTGCGCGCATGTGGGATGCCGTGTGATTGCCACGGGTTCTTGCCGATGAAGAACGCGACCTCGGTGTGTTCGAAATCGCCGCGCACCGATACACCGAGCATGCGGCCGTTGACAAAGAACTCGCCGGTCTTTTCCTGCGCGAGCGCACTCGACCGATAGACGGCGCCGAGAGCGCGCAACGTTGCGCCGCTGTAGCCGCCGCCGAGATGGTTGCCTTGCCCGCCGCCGCCGTAGTACAAGATGCTGGGCCCACCGTATGCGTCGCGCACCGCTGTGAATCGCGCCGCGATTTCACGTATCGCTGTCTCCCAATCGATCTCTTCGAACGTGCCATCGTCACGTCGGCGCATCGGCATGGTCAGTCGGTTCGTGCCGTTCTGATAGTGATCGAGGCGGAGCGCCTTCTCGCACGTGTACCCCCGCGAAGCCGGGTGAGCCTTATCGCCACGAATGCGTTCGAACCGTCGTCCGGTGTCTCCACCGAGACG
>JAYTWP010000112.1:0-1532 GCA_043743395.1 Actinomycetota bacterium
GCGGCACCGATTTGGAATTCCCACTGGCCGGGCATGACCTCGGCGTTTGTGCCTTCGATCATCAGGCCCGCATCGAGACACGCCTGGGTGTGCTCCTCAATGATCTCGCGACCGATGACGCGGCCTGCGCCGACGCCGCAGTAGTACGGACCCTGTGGGCCAGGGAACCCGCCCTCGGGGAAGCCGAGTGGCGTGCCATCGAGCTTGAGCATGGTGTACTCCTGCTCGATGCCATAGATCATTTCTTCCTTGGCGTACTTCTTGGCGACCTTCTCACATGTTGCCCGTGTGTTCGTCGGGTGTGGCTTCATGTCGTTTGCCAACAGCACGTCGCAGAGCACCAAGATGTTGGTGCCGCCGCGAATTGGATCTGGACATGAGAAGACGGGACGCAGCACGCAGTCGCTGTGCTCACCAGTTGCCTGCCCCGTGGACGAACCATCGAATCCCCAGATTGGCGGCGTTGTGACGGTGTCCTTGATGATCTTGGTCTTCGAGCGGAGCAATGGCGTTGGCTCTGTTCCGTCGATCCAGATGTATTCCGCTTGATAGGCCACTGATGGTCCTTCTTCCGAGATGGTGTGGTGAGGGGCGCGGAGACTGTGCCAGCTGAGGGTTACGAACCCGTTGCCCGTTTGTGAACGCTGTGTGAACCCGGAGGCGCCGTTGCCTCGAAGGTCTTTTCACCCTATCCACCGTGAGTTGGGGCCAGAAAGTCGCGGGAACCGTTGCAGGGTGTGTCATCGTCGCAGCGCTATGAGCAACGATCTCGGTCTCAGCCGACGCAGGTTCCTTTCCGCCGGGCTCGCAGCCCCAACGCTGGCCATGCTGTTGGCTGCGTGTGCGAGTAACAACAAGACCGCCGGCAAGTTGATCAGGCATGCGTCTGGTCGAGACGATGTCGTCGTGCGCATCGGATTCGAGGGCGGCTTCACCGCACCCGGCTATCAGTTCATCCGCATCCCCACGTTGCTGATCAGCGGTGACGGCCGAGTCATCACGGCGGGCGCGCAGACAGAGCAGTATCCGGGTCCGCTATTGCCGCCGCTGTTGGAACGCAGCATCACCGAGACTGGCATGCAGAAGGTGCTCGAGGTTGCCGACAAAGCAAACCTGCTGCAACCGCCGCCCGACTACACCGCGCCGCTCACGGTTGCCGATGCGCCAGACACCGTCGTAATTGTTTCCGCCAACGGACAGACGTACAAGCACTCCGCGTATGCGCTCGGGATGAATACTCCCGAAACAACGGTGGCGCGAACGCGGTTGGCAGCATTTGTCGCCGAGATGGGCAACCTCGCCACCGTGGCAGGAGCCGCAAGCCTTGGCGTGGACCGGCCGTACGTCGCTGACTCCTACCGCATCCAGGCGCGTCAACTCAATCCAGCCGATCTTGCCGGCTATGAACCTGCCCCGCAGTTCGTGGAATGGCCGCCCGATGCCGGCGTCTCGCTCGCCTCAGCGAGCACGTGCGCACTCGTGGCCGCGGCAAAGGTGGACGCCGTGCTGAAGGCCGCAACACACACGACGTT
>JAYTWP010000113.1:0-2139 GCA_043743395.1 Actinomycetota bacterium
CTTCACCGGGTTTCGATGACGTTGGAGTGCTTGACGAACCGAGGTACGAGCAATGCGGACAGCACGACGACGACTGCCGCAATGACGGCCAGCCAAGCCATACCCGACTCAAGGGCCAGCAAACTCTTGAATGATTTGATCTGAACGGCGCCGACGAAGGCGCCGATGCCCATGATGGCGGCGACGAAGATCGCGGAGCTACGCGAGCCGGTAGAACCAGCGATAAGTAAGCACACCCCAACGACGATCTCGATCAGACCGAGGACTGTTGTATGGGTAAAGCCGAGCACTTCAACGACGGGAACGCGCATCGACCCGTTGAATCCGCCTCGTGTAATAGCGATGAGGCCGACGATCGTAATGACCAGGCCGACAAGGGCGGCGATGATCGAGTCTGGGGCAAAGCGCCGCGTGAACGACGTTCGTGTGGTGGACCCTGTCGATGGCAGTGTCGCGACGGCAATCGGCGCAGGGGTGTCTACTACAACACCGGTTGTTGGAGCGCCGATTGGCGCAACCTGCGCCTGGGTATCGGTCACTACCGTTTGGACCCGTTGGTATTGCGGGCTCTCTTGGCTTGATTGACTGGATACGGATTCGTTCATTGAGCGACCTCTTTCCCTGAGTGAGCGTGGGTGCCCACAGAATGTTCGACTCCGACGAGCGATCTGTCGACCACTGCAAGTGTGAACATGCCTCTGTCATACCCGTGCCAACAGCCGATCAAACATCGGGCCGCAGTTGCGGAGGGCCGAGGTGCAGACGCGACGCTGATTGCGGCGATCGCATCGACATAGGCTCCGACCGTGACGACGCATGAGAACAAAATTTGACCGCCTTGAAGCTCGCCGATGATCGTGGTCGCTTGCTCAATCCCCAGGCGCGTGGTTGGTCGCGGTTCCCGATGCACACGGCAAATCTCAGCGGTGTGTGGGGTCGTACCAAGAAGTGGGATTACTGGGCGATCCTCGCCGGCGACCTGGTCGTGTCAGGGGTTTACGCCGACGTCGACTACCTCGGCACCGTTGAGCGCGCACCACAAGAGTCTGACGTTCGCCATGCACGGCGACGCGTCCGGCGACACGCTCATCGAGGCCACGTGGACCGAGAAATCTGGCGAGCCCGCATCACCACACGCGTTGGAACTGGGGTGGGGGTGCGGGCCACTCCAGCGACGGATCGGTCATCGGCTTGCAGTTCGGGGGGAAATGGACTGAGGGCACCGGCTATGCGGAGAACGCGCTGCTGGTGAACGGTCCGGCTCTCCAAGATCGGGACCGAACTCGTCTAGGAGTATTCGTGGGACACCCCGATGAAGCCCTGGCACGTCAGCGATCCGAATGGCCAGATCCATATCGAACTTCTGCCTCGTTATGACAATCACAGCAAGATCGATCTCAAGGCGACGAGCCGCGAGACCCATCAAGTGTTCGGCACATGGTCGGGCACGATCACCGACGACCACGGAGCACGCTTCGAGTTGAACCGCATTCAGGGCTTTGCCGAGGAGTCTTGCGCCCGCTGGTAGGCCTCGACAGCCGTGGCAGAATGTGACGCGTGGGGACTGCGATCGATCTTCACTCGTTTCACGAGGTCGAACTTCCGGCTCGACTCGAGTCCGGCAACGGGGTACTCGCCGGGGCCGATGCCCTACCGCTCGGGCCGATCAGTTTGGTGAGTGCGTCGGGTTCATGGACCTACGTACCGGCAAATGGTTCGGTCAGCGTTGTCGATGGGGTGCTCGATAGTTCGCGCGTCGTGGTGGAACTCGATGATCAGTCATTCACCGATCTGGTCGCCGACCTCGACACACCGCCAGCGATGCTGTATCAGCAGCGCGCGACGGTGAGTCGTGGCAACCCGCTGCGTTTCATCCGTTGGGAACCCGCGCTGCGCGCGATGTTTCATGGCCGCCCAATCTACGACGCTGCTGCCGTGGACCTTCGCGATCGCAGCGGTGCATCACTCGAACCAAGCGCGACGTTCGACATGGCTGCCGTAGCTGCCGACCCGGGGGCGGTTGCACACCAACTATCGACCGCCGGTTTCGTCGTAGTGCGTACCGCAACGAAATCGATGGTGTGACCGCGCTGTGGAAGATCCCCGACATGGTCGAAGGTCTTGCCGACCTTCCGTGGC
>JAYTWP010000114.1:0-10243 GCA_043743395.1 Actinomycetota bacterium
GCAAGCAGGGCACCGACAGCACGCAACGTGGCCAGGTGCTGGCATTCGACACCCATAACGCTCGCCATCAACACCCGCGACGTGACATCGGTGTAACGGTTCAAGTCGGCCAGATACGTTTCGGTCGCGACCTGTTCCAACGTCGCAGCAAGCTTGACGACATCGAGCGGCGCCGCCAACTTCGGCTTCGCGTCTTCGACGATCGGGGTGTACTTCGGATTCGTCGCTGTCTGGTCTTTCCCACCGAGGGCCTTGGTTTGCGCGGAGAATGCGTGACGATGCTCATCATGTTGACTCATCGTGGTTTGCGCGAACTTGACGATCACTGGGTTGCCGTCTTTGATGAACGGCAGCGTCAATGCCGCCCCATACGTGGCAACCGCCAGGAGTTCCAGCGACACCGCTGTCTGAAGCTGCATGACATCAATATCCCCGTCGGACGCGGCGGCACTGCCGGCGAACACCGAACTGACGGCACCCACACCGAACACTCCACCGACGGCCAACGCCACACGCCGAATCAACCGTTGCCGGCCCAGTTCGAATTCGGCCAGTGCCGCGGGATCGGCAGGTGTGCCGCTGCGTCGGCGGTCGGATGCGTGATCTGCCAGGTCCGGCACCGTCATCCGGCCAACGGCCATTGCGTCGGCATGTAGGTCTTGCGATTCCTCGATCAACTCGCCGAGCGCACGCTCGTCAATTCGATCCGATCTGGTCAATATGTCCATTCTGTTGCTCCTCATCTGGTTAACGGGTCTCGCTGAGTGACACCGGAGGTCGGCACCACCTTCGACACGCCACCCGGGTTCAGAGCAGCGGCCATTCTTCGAGCAATCTCTACCCGACAACGCCAACTCCCAAACCCACCAGTTCGCCATGTCCGATGACGTCGAAAGCGAACACACGAGCCTCGGCTCACCCTGAGACCTCAGCACGTCCGGCGACGCTCAAGTAGCGGGTGAACAATCGGGACTGATGGCGGATGCAGTGCACGAGTGAGAATTGCGAGCCAGCAGGCCCGGTCGCCAGAAGATGGCGCTCGCCGTCGCCCACGATCGGCACGACCGTAGGGCACAGTTCGTCGAGCAAACTGCACGAGGCCAACGCCGAAAGCACTGTGGGGCCACCTTCACTCAGAACCCGCCGAATCCCTAGACGGTGGAGCAGCGCAGCGAGAGCGCCGAAGTCGACGACATCGTCGCCTACTGCCACGACCTCAGCCCGCCCTCGGGAGGCCGACTCGATGGTGCGCAATGACCGAGCCGAGGTGAAGATGACGGGCGGGTTGCAGGACGCCGTGAACAGCGGCGACTCAAAATCGAGGTCGCCGCGAATTGTGACGATGCCGAGCCGCGCGCTGGTGTGCGAAGCATCCAGCGGCCCGTAGTGCTCGATCCTGACCGTCGACGCGCCAACCAGCACGAGGTCGACCTGAGTTCGAAGGAACGAGAACAGCTGCTGGTCGAGGTGATCCGAGAGGTCGCCCGCCCGACCGTGACGAGTCACCGAGCCGTCGATCCCCATCACCATGTTCGCCATGAGCCATGGTCGCCCAGACGGGTCCGGCCGTTCCACCGCGTACATGTCGTTGAGCATCTCGTCGGTCGACGCCCAATCGCGAGCATCGAACGTGTATCGCTCGGTCACCAGCGGTGGCGTCGTGAGCAATGGGGCTGGCGTTCGCTGCGCGCCGTCATGTTCGGGTGTGTCGATCGGCACGGTCGCCTCCTGGGGTCGTGCACTCGCCTTGGCGAGCGGCTCGACGCGTCAGTACCCGGTGGCGTCATTCTCGAACCGTCATTGCCGACAGTGGTGCCGCGCGTTTGACACGCCGCATGATGGGTACAACTTCAGACAAGTGAGCCGTTGCGTGTGTCTGGCACGCGCAACGGCAACAGTCGGAGGAACCATGAACACCTTGCTGGAAGCAACCGAGTCCACCGCGCGATCCGTCGCCGATCTGGTCACCGACGCGTGGGACCGGCTTGACCTGCCCATCGCACATTCGGCAGCGTCACGCCGCCGCGATCACACCCGTGTCGGCGCGGCGCTTGCCGTGACGATCGTCGCATTCGTGGTCGTGGTGCTCAGCCGCCGACACCGCCTCCGTGACTGTCGTGGGCACGGTGTAGTTGAGCCCGCTCTGGTCTGAACCATAGGTTTCAATGTCCGACCATCGAATCTGTGAAATGGTGGCGGGATGAGTTCTCCGGTCGGTGACGGTCTTCGGATCGTTACGTGCTGGCGGAGCCTTCGACATGGCTGAACTGATCCTCGGGCCGATGTTGCGTCACGTCACAGGCGCGTCGGCTACGATCTGGTTGGAGACCGACGAGAGCTGCCTCGTCGAGATCCTCGACCACCGGGTTCGCACATTCTCGGTTGCTGGGCACCACTACGCGCTGGTGGTCATCGACGGGTTGACGGCGGGTACGTCAACGGAGTACGACGTCCGTCTCGATGGAACGGTGCACTGGCCGGTCGCGACGAGTACCTTTCCGCCGAGCCGGATCCGAACCTTGAACGATGAGATGACACCACGGATCATGTTCGGTTCGTGCCGCACCGCGGCACCACACAAAGCGCCGTGGTCGCTCGAGTTCGCGCTCGACACCAAAGGGCGCGGCGTTGACGCCGTGTACGCAGGGGGGAGCGCCGACGTCCACACTGCCTGCCGAACTGGTCGACGGGTTCGAGGAGTTCTGCTGGCTGTACGAAGAGTCCTGGTCGCCACCCGTCGAGCGTTGGTTCTTCTCGGTTGTCCCGACGGCCATGGTCTTCGACGATCACGAGATGATCGATGACTGGAACATCTCAGAGGCGTGGGTGCACGACATCCAGCGCGAGGAGTGGTGGGAACGCCACATTCTCGAAGGATTGATGACGTACTGGTTGTACCAGCATCTGGGCAACCTCAGTCCGAACGACATCCGCGACGAGGGGATCCTCAACGCGCTTGCAGCCGCCGCTGACGGCGAACGAGTGTTGCACGACTGGGCATCGTCGACCGAAGAGTTCACCGCCGGAAAGGACCGCTACAGGTTCAGCTTCGTGCGTGACATCGGAAACGTGCGGCTCGTGATCGTCGACGCCCGGAACAGCCGCACGCTGACTCCGGGTAGCCGTCGGATCGTTGATGACCGAGAGTGGCAATGGATCGTCGGATCGTGTCACGCCAATGTCGACCACCTGCTGATCGGTTCGTCCCTGCCGGTGTTCACCCCAGGCGGCATTCACGACCTGCAGGTATGGAACGAAGCCATGACCGACGGCGCGTGGGGCAGACTGCCCGCCCGGCTTGGAGAGTGGATGCGCCGCAAAGCCGACCTCGAGGACTGGCCTGCGTTTGTACGCTCGTTCGACGATCTCGTCGATCTCCTTGCTGAACTCGCATCCTCTGACCGGGCCAAGCCGCTGCGGAGCATCGCCGTGCTGTCCGGTGACATCCACTTCACTTACGCGTCTGAAATCCACTTTCCCATCGAGGATGGGATCGGAACTCGAGTCTTCCAACTCGTCAACTCGCCGATCCGGAACGCTCTGCGGCCCCACGAGCGGATGCTGATGCGTTTCTTCATGTCTCGTGTCGCAGGCGGTCTTGGCCGAGTCCTTCGCCGAGCAGTCGGTCGCAAGCGCACCAGAGTGCGTTGGAAAATCGATCAAGGTCCCGTGTTCGCGAACTGCATCGGCGTCCTCGACTATGACGGCGATGCCGCACGATTGCTCGTCGAGCAAGCCACGCCGTATGACGCCGCCGGCGACCCTGCACTTGCCACAACGTTCAGCGTCGATCTCGTCACCGGGGACGGCGTGCATTTGAGCCACCCCAAGACCTGACCGGCGTCTCCCAGAGCAATCAGCCGAGTACGACGTCGACGATGTGAATAGCACCGTCGTCGACGAGCGGGATCGCGGCTCGCGGGCCCGCCAGCACCTGTGCGTCGAGTTCGGTGCGGATGACTCCCCGGCCCACTCCTTGCGGGTTCGTGACGGCGATCTCGTAGCAGGCGGAGTTGTAACGGAAGGTGAAAGAGAAGCCGGGCCACGACCGCGGAATGCAGGGATCTAGCACGAGCGTCGAGCCGCGCAGACGGATGCCGAGAATTGACTCGATCCCGGCTTGGTACATCCATCCTGCGGAACCCGTATACCACGTCCAGCCGCCGCGGCCCATGTGTGACGGTTCGGCATAGATGTCGGCCGACATCACGTATGGCTCCACTTTGTAGCGGTGCACACCGGCCCGCGTGCTCGCGTGGTTGATTGGGTTGAGCAGCGAGAACAGCTCGCCGGCTTTATCGCCTTCACCCAGGGCGGCGAAAGCGAGTGCCGACCAGATCGCGCCGTGCGTGTACTGCCCACCGTTCTCGCGTACACCGGGCAGGTAGCCCTTAATGTAGCCGGGGTCTACGTCCCACCTCGCGAACGGCGGGGTGAACAGCAAGATGAGGCCGTCGCCGGCATGGACGAGGTACTCCTCGACCGCCGCCATTGCTCGACGGGCGTGCTCGGGCTCACCAGCGCCCGACAGGACGCTCCACGACTGGGCGATCGAATCGATCCTGCATTCGGGGTTCAACGCCGAACCGAGCGGCGTACCGTCGTCGAAGAACGCACGGCGATACCAGTCGCCGTCCCAGCCCTCACGGTCGAGGGCGCCGCGGAGCAGCTGTGCGTGGGCGAGCCAAGTGTGGGCGCGCGCATCGTCGCCACGCTGCTGAGCGACGGGCGCGAAATCGGACAGCACGGTGTACAGGAACCAGCCCAGCCACACGCTCTCACCGTGCCCTTGGTTGCCGACACGGTTCATACCGTCGTTCCAATCGCCCGAACCCATCAGAGGCAGCCCATGGGCGCCGACCGCGAGGCTCACATCGATGGCCCGTGCGCAGTGCTCGTACAAAGAGGCGGACTCCGCGGAACGTTCGGGCTGGAAGTACGCGTCGTCGTGGTCGTCTTGAAGGGTAGGTCCACTAATGAACGGGGTGGTCTCGTCAAGCACCGCCTCGTCGTTGGTGACCGTGAGGTACCGCGCGACGGTGTAGGGCAACCAGAGGCGGTCGTCGGAGATTCGCGTGCGCACACCACGTCCGGACGGCGGGTGCCACCAGTGCTGCACGTCTCCCTCGGGGAACTGGCGCGCAGCGGCACGCAGGAGGTGTTCTCGGGCCAGATCGCGTCTGGAGGTCATCAACGCAATAACGTCCTGGAGCTGGTCGCGAAAGCCGTAGGCACCACCTGCTTGGTAGAACGCCGCCCTGGCCCACAGCCGGCACGACAGCGTCTGGTAGAGCAGCCAGGTGTTCAGCATGATGTCCATCGAACGATCCGGCGTGTGGACCTGCAGCTCGCTCAGCGTGTCGTCCCAGAAGGTCTTCACAGCGCGTAACGCGGCCTCGTGGTCAGCACCGCGCCACCGCTCGATCAAGTCGGCGGCCGCCGGAACGCCATCGGCTTGACCGAGCAGCACGACGATCTTCGTCTGTGCACCAGCGGCGAGCGCGAAGCTCGTCTGCATGGCGGCACACGGATCCAAGCCAGCCCCAACTGCGCCGAGCAGGTGACGCCCGCGCTCGAGCGCCGCCGGCCGGTCGGGTGCCCCGTTGCGACCGAGGAATTCGGTTCGGTCGGCCGTCCAGGCGGTCTGTCGCCCGCCGAGGTCGAAGAAGGCAACGTGTCTGCCGAACTCGATGTTCCAAGGGTTGTGCGCCACCAATGCCTTGGTTTCGGGTTCGAGCGCGCTGACGATGTGGGGTGCAGCTTCGCCGCGCGATGTGCCGAGGACCCACTCGGCATATGCCGTCGCCGTCAAGCGCCGGGTGCGACCGGATCGGTTCGTAATGGTGAGGACCGAGATCTTGATGGGATCATCGAGCGGCACGAACTGGACAAGGTCGAGGTCGATGCCATCGCGTGCATGTTCGAATCGGCTGTAGCCCGGTCCGTGTCGGGCGATGTACGTCGACTCGTCTTCGCGGATCGGCAGCGCAGTCGGCCCCCACAGCGCGCCATCGTCGTCGTCGCGCAGGTAGATCGCCTCACCCACCGGGTCGCCGACCGGATCGTTCGACCAGGGGGTGAGCTGATTCTCGCGGCTGTTCTCCGACCACGTGTAGCCGGCGCCCGATTCAGAGACCTGGAATCCGAAAGACGGATTGGCGATCACATTCAGCCATGGTGCTGGTGTCGCTTGTCCCTGGCCGAGCACGGTGACATACTCGCGTCCGCCCTCGGCAAAGCCCCCAAGGCCATTGAAGAACTCCAGTTCTGACCGCAGCGAAGGTGCAGCACCGTGGCCGGTCCGTGGCACCCGCTTGAGCGGAGTCGATGCAGCGATGACCTCCGGACGTTCCGCACGCAGGACTTGATCGGCCATGCTCCCACGTCGGCTCAACAGCACCGCTCTCGCCGCAGCCTGGAGCAGCATCCTGTCGTCGCCGGACAGCCGATCGCCGCGCAGGATGAAGACGCCGCCACGAGTCTCGTGTTGCTCGGGCACCGGTCGCGAATGGCTCGTGCGGACGAGCGTCTCGAGCAGGTTCTGCAGATCCTGGGCGTAGGAGATGCCATGTTCGTTGATGATCACGAGATCGACGGCGAGCAACTTCAATCGCCAGTACTCGTGCGCACGGAGCAGTTGGCGAACGATCTCGATGTCCGCGGCATTGTCGATGCGTACCAGCACGATGGGCACATCACCGGAGATGCCGTGCACCCACAGCCCAGGAGCCCCCCGTTCGTTCTGGGCCAGCACTGCGGCCGCTGGCCGCAGCGTCGGGTCCGAGTAGAGCAATCGGTTGGCAAGCCGTTGGAACAGGTGCGCTTCGTCCGCATCGATGCCGAGGTGATGCAGCTGAACCTGGGACTGAGTCCAGGCCAGCGTTGCCGCTCGTTCGAAGGCTGACGGCTCGCGATACTTGTCGGCAAGGTCCAGCACGTCAGCGCGCGACTCTGCGACGACGGTCGAAAAGATCGCGTGGACGGTCTCGCCGGCGCCGACCGACACCCGCAGACGCAGGCTGAAGATGGGATCGAGCACCGCCCCGACCGTGTTTGACAATGGACGGCCGTCGATGACCGAGATGGCAGAACGGACGGACCTGTTGCGGCCGAGGAATCGAGCGCGATCCGTCTCGTACTGCACGACGCCGTTGTGTTGCTCCTCGACCACAGCAACGTGTGCGGCCCAAATGGTTCGCTCGTCGTTGGATCGCGGCCGTCGGGTCGCGAGGATCGCGTTGATGTCCGGCGCGAACTCGGTCTGCACGAAAAGGTTCTGGAACGCGGGGTGGGCAACGTCGGCTGCCTGCGGGGCGAGCACGATCTCGGCATAAGAGGTCAGTTCGATCTCGCGTCGGCGCGCGCCGAGGTTCGTCAACGACACCCGTCGAATCTCTGCATTGTGCTCTGCGGACACGACCACGGTGAGGTCGGTACGGATCGAGCCATCGCGACGGGAGAACTCCGCGTGTTCCTCCGAGTAGCGGACCTCATAGCGGTCGGGTTCGACCCCGGTCGGCTGGTGGCCCGCCGACCACACCGCGCCGGTTCCCATGTCGCGCAAGAACAGATAGCTGCCCCACGCATCGCTCGTCGTGTCTTCGCGCCATCGAGTGATGGCGATGTCACCCCATCGGCTGTAACCGGATCCCGCAGCGGTCACCATCACCGCGTAGTCCCCATTCGATAGTAGATGCGTCCGCGGCGTCGGGTCGTGTGGTGACACGAAGCGTCGAACGACCGGAGGCATCAGCTCGCGAACCCCACCGGGGCTCCTCACCTCGTCGGAACGGGGCCGCGCCACGAGCACATCGCGAGGCATTCGTTCCTGCAGCAACAGCTCGGTCGCTTGCACAATCGGATCGGCATGGAACCGATCGATCATCGCCTCGCCGGTCAGGACATTGCCGATCGCGACCAGCGCCATTCCTTGGTGGTGCGCCATGTAGCTGTCGACGACGGCGACCGATGCGCCCTCGGGGAGGCGACGCGGCGTGAAGTCGAGCGCCTCGCGGAACCCGTACGGACCACTCGCGCCCACCTTGGCGAGTCGGACGAAGTTTCGTACGGCCGCCGCTGGTTTGATCATCGCGGCGAGCGCCGAGGCATAGGGGGCGACGACGACATCCTCACTGAGTCCTCGCTGGAGACCGAGACCGGGCACGCCGAAGCTCCGGTATTGATAGGTCTGCTCCAAGTCGCGGGCATTGAATGCGGACTCCGAGATGCCCCACGGCACGCCGTGTTCGGCCGCGTAGCTCATCTGGCGAGCCACGACCAGTTGGTACGTCTGGTGCAGTAGGCCGCGGGTCGGAGCGCGCATCAACAGCGCCGGCATCAGGTACTCGAACATCGATCCCGACCACGAGATGAGTGCAGAACCCCGGCCGACAGGAGTAAGCGCGCGACCCAGTCGGAACCAGTGCTCTTGGGGGACGTCGCCTTTGGCAATCGCAAGGAAGCTCGTGACGCGCGCCTCGGATGCGAGCAGGTCGTAGTAGCTGGGGTCGAGCGCTCCTTCGCCGACCCGGAAGCCGATCGAGAACAGCATGCGCGCTGGATCGAACAGGAAGCTGAAGTCGGTGCTCTGGAAGAGCTCCTGCGCCTGGTGGTCGATCGCCTGCAACCTTCGGACGAGTGCCACTATTGCAGTCGGTTCACCGTCGGGGCCGAGTCCTTTTATGTCGGCCAGATCAGAGAGGGTTGGAAACGCCGCCGCCTCCGGAGCGATGCCGTCACGACCCTGCCGCTCCGTCACGTTCGGCCCCAGCAACGCCAGGTCTCTCACATGGCTGTCGATCGTGCGACGGGCCGCGTCGCTCCAGACCACGAGCTCGCTGGATGCACCCTCGCCGCGCTCTGCGGTCAGTGCGGCCGAGATGTCGGCGAGGGTGTTGGCGTGGTCGGCCAGTTCGGTGAGTTGCTCGGCCCACGCGCCCTGCGTCGCGGGAGGGCTCCACGCGCCCGCAAGTGGCGCGATGGCCTCGGCAAGGTGCCGACGCGTGACGGTCTGAGAGCGCCTCCCCTCGTCGATCGAGGCCGCCGCTTCGCGCGTCAGGCCGACAGCGTCCTCGATGCCGGCGAGCGCAGACGTGATGGGTAGCGGTTGGTCCAGGATCGATCGACAGGCGTTCGACAGCACCAGGAGCGCCGCGCACAGGTTGCCGCTGTCGACCGACGACACATAAGCGGGTTCGAGCACGCGGAGGTCGCTCGTGTCGTACCAGTTGTAGAAGTGCCCGTGGTGACGTGGCAGAAGGGCGAGGGTCCCGAGGGTTGCCTCGAGCCGCTCGACCAGTTCGAGCGTGCCGATCCAGCCGAGATCGCGGGCAGTGACACTGGACAACAGGTACATCCCGATATTCGTCGGTGACGTCCGATGGGCGACGATCGGATGGGGATCGGCCTGGAAGTTGTCGGGCGGCAGGTGGTGATCCTCGGGACCGACGAACGTCTCGAAGAAGCGCCACGTTCGTCGGGCGAGGACACGAAGCACCTCCACATCAGGCGCCGACAGTTGACTACTTGCCGACACCGGCGGCGGCAGGCTGATCCATCGCGCGATAGCCGGCGCGAGCATCCACACTATGACGAACGGCCAGGTGAACGCAGCTGCCGAAGGCTTCACTATGAGTTCGAGTAAACCGACGGTGCCGGCGAGAACCACGCTGCTGGCCATTCGCCGGTAGAAGCCGGTCAGCTGCAGGTCGAGACCCGCCTTTGTCTGTGATGCCGTGGTCCACTCGAGCAAGTTCCGACGGGTGAAGCACAACCGCACGAGGGTTCGCACGACGGCATCGGTCATCGTGGTCGCTTGATGGGCGAGGAACGTGATGCCGACAGCGACACGCTCGGCAGCGGACGCGATGTCGGAAGCCACGGCGCGCACGTGACTGCGCTTCGAGATGCTCCGCCGGCGCGGGATCAACCCGGCGAGGACCGGCAGTGCTGCGGGAACAACCAACGCAACCATTACCGATACGACCCATACCAGGGCCGACACCGACGGCAACGTCCACGCCGCGACGAGGGTCGCCGAGGTGAGCGGGGCGGACAACGACCGCCGTAGGTTGTCGATCATCTTCCATCGTGCGATGCCGGGGATGCGGCACGGAGCCCGCACACCTGACGCGTCGCGGGGTCGACCAAGGATCCATGGCAGGAGCTGCCAGTCGCCTCGCGCCCAGCGATGCCGACGAGCGGTGGACTCGAGGTAGTGGGAAGGGAACTCCTCGAACAACTC
>JAYTWP010000115.1:0-3977 GCA_043743395.1 Actinomycetota bacterium
ACCGGTCGCTCACCATCACCGACCCAAACGGCCAGGTCCAAACCACCCCGCCACCAGCGGACGCAAGAGCTGCGTAGTGAGTTCGCCGGGTGGTTGGCCCAAGCGAGGATCAAGCCCCCAGTGCTTCGCGGGCGAGTACATGGGCGCTGGGTCGCACAACACGGTCCTTGTCGATGATCCCGAACGCCACATCGAAGCCGTGCAGCCACTCGTAGTTGTCGATTGCTGTCCAGTGAAACAAGCCGCGCACATCGACACCGCGTGTGATGGCGTCATGGGCGACCTGCAGACCGTGCTCGAGATACGCGCTGCGTATGGCATCGTCGTCGGTGCCAATGCCATATTCCGCAATCAGCAGCGGCGTGCCCGGTACCTCTTCGTGCAACCGGTCCAGCACCAGGCGAAGTCCTTCGGCCCAGATGCCATATCCCAATGGGGACACCGGCGCGTCGGTCGGGTGAGTCACGAATCGGCCCTCGCTCACGCCGGCGGTCGAGTAGTACGAGAAACCGATCAGATCGAACGAACCCGCAAGATCGGGGCGTTCAACGGGTGCGCAGCCCGGCAGGCGCAACACGCCATCGCGAAACAGGCCGAGGCCCGCCGACCAATGCACGTCGTAGTAGCGGTCGATGAGGGCAGCTGTTGCTGGTTCGTCGTCATGCGCCACGGCGACCGAGAGGCCAAAAATCGATGCCACCGGCGCTCCGGTCTGCTTGAGTCGTACGGCGGCTTCTGCCGTTGCGAGTTGGATCGCTTCGCCAGCCAGAGCCCACTCGGCATCATCGCGGTGACCGGGTGGCCACCCAGCACCTCTGTACGCGGCGGCTGCGTAGTAGTTCGTCTCGTTCACCGGTTGCCATCCGGCCACGAGATCGCCGAACGTGTCGGCGATGAACTCCACGTGCCGTGCCCACACGTCGGTGCGGTTGGTCTCGATCAGAAAGCCTCCCGAGGCAGCGAACCAGCGCGGCAACGTGAAGTGATGCAGGCACACCCATGGTGCAACGCCTGCATCGCGAGCAGCGATCAGCACCGAGCGGTAGTGCCCGATGGCGCGTTCGTCATGTACGCCCTGCTCGGGTTCAAGGCGGGCCCACTCGATCGAGAGGCGGTGATGCCGCAAGCCGAGGCGCGCAAGGATCGCGAAGTCGTTCGCATGCTGCCTCGCGAATCCATTGCCGTCGCCAGATAGCGGTGCGTGCCCAGAGCGTTCCCAGTCGAACCAATCCGACGCCGGGGCGGCGCCCTCGCATTGGGTGGACGATGCACCCGTTCCCCAGATGAAGTTCTTGGGCCAGTGCATGAACCCTCAATCTACGACAAGCTTGGGAGGTATGCAGATCGTCGGTATTGCGCCGCGGGTTGGCGGTCGGGGTGTCCGTGGTTCGGTGTCTCGCGCTCGGCGCTGCCCGCGTTTAGCCGGCGACGAGTTCGGCCATGGTGCGCAGCGTGTCGAGCGAGCCGCCGACGAGCATGGTGGTGACACGGCTCTCGCGCCACGCATCGAGATCATCGCGAATCTTCTCGCGCGGACCGACAAGGCAGATCTCATCGATCATCTCGCGCGGCACCGCAGCGATGGCGTCGGCCTGATGCCCGTTGAGGAACAGATCCTGGATCTTATCGACCGCCTGCTCATGGCCGAGACGACGAAAAACGTCGGCGTGGAAGTTCATCTCTTGCGCGCCCATGCCGCCCACGTACAACGCAAGCGTGGGGCGCAGTCTGTCGTAGGCGCGTTCGAGATCGTCGTCAATGGCGACCGTCACCGTGGCAAGAATTTCGAAATCATTGGCAGTGTGGCGCGCCGCGGGGCGGGCAAAGCCCTCACGCAGGTTCGGACCGTAGAGCTCTTCGTGTTTGGGTGCGTAGAAGATGGGAAACCAGCCGTCGGCGATCTCTGCCGCGAGGGCGACGTTTTTGGGTCCCTCGGCGCCGAGGAAGATCGGGAGGTTGGCTCGCAAGGGATGCGTCATCACGTTCAGCGCCTTGCCGAGGCCGAGACCATCGGTGGCCGGGATGGGGTATTCGGGCCCGGGATGAGTGAGGCGCTCTTCGCGGGCGAGCACTTTGCGGATGATGCTCACGTACTCGCGAGTGCGTGCCAGCGGGCGAGTGAAGCGTTGGCCGTACCAGCCCTCAACTACCTGAGGGCCGCTCACGCCGAGGCCCAGACAGAAGCGACCGTTGGAGAGATGATCCATTGTGACAGCGGCCATTGCTGTGGCGGTCGGCGTGCGTGCCGACATCTGGATCAGGTTTGTGCCAAGCCGCAGCTTCGTCGTAGCCGCGCCCCACCACGCCAGCGGCGAGATGGCATCGGAGCCCCACGACTCAGCCGTCCACGCGCTGTCGTAACCAAGTTGCTCGATCGTCACGAGCGTCTCGGGCACGTTGGCGGGCATGCCCCTGCCCCAATAGCCGATATGCCAACCGAGTTTCAGATCCTGTGTCACTCGCCCATAATCGCACGATCATCGCACGATCAACGCAGCCTGGTTCAGCCAAACGCAGCCTGGTTCGGCTGAAACGACTAGAACAGTCCCATGCGTGCACTGATGCGATTCAACATGGTGATGCCCCAACTCGATCGGGCCGAGAATGCCCGTCGCCATGCTGCGATGCTCGAGATGGTGCGTTATGCCGATGTGCACGGCTTCAATGGCGTGACGCTCGAGGAACATCACGGTGCGTTCAATGGGTGGAGCCCATCGCCGCTCATCTTGGCCGGGCTCATTTTCGGTGCGACAACCAACCTGCAGGTCACGTTGTCAGCGCTGTTGGTCCCGCTCCACGATCCGTTGCGGATCGCCGAGGACATCGCAGTGCTCGATCTTGCGAGTGGTGGTCGCCTTGTGGTGATCGCGGGAATCGGATATCGCCCCGAGGAGTACGCCGCCCATGGCAAGGATTGGGCGGCGCGGGGTGCGCTCATGGATGAAGCGATCACGGTGATGCGACAAGCATGGACAGGTGAGCCGTTCGAGTACCGAGGTGTCACGGTGCAAGTAACGCCACCTCCGAAGAGCACGCCTCACCCCATCCTGATGCTCGGCGGCACGAGCAAGATTGCCGCCCGCCGGGCAGCGCGATTCGGGCTGCCCTTTTTCGCAGCGGCACAGGTGCCCGGCTTGGCCGAGTACTACAACGAGCAGTGCGCAGCGTTGGGTATGGGTGGTTTCTTCATGGCGCCGAGCGCATCGACGGCCATGGTGCACGTGGCCGAGGATCCAGATAAAGCCTGGGCCGAACTTGGTCATCACTTTTTGCATGAGGCTCAGGTGTACGCGAGCTGGCAAACGCCCGATATCCATTCCGCAGTGCACAGTGACGCGACCACGGTGGCCGAGTTGCGTGCCGAGGGCACCTATCAAATCCTCACGCCGGACGAATGCGTTCAGCGCTGCAAAGCGATGGGTCCCTTCGACGCGCTGACGTTGCATCCGATGTGTGGCGGCATGCCGCTCGACGATGCCTGGTCATCCATCCGTCTGGTCGCAGAGGCCGTGCTGCCCGAGTTCGCATAGGCTCGCCCCACGGTGACCAACATGCAATTCCGACCGCGCCGATGGATGTGGGTCCTTCCCGCGGTGCTCGGCCTCATGGTCGCTATCGCCACAGTGATCTACAAATACGGACAATCTGCGCCGGGCGACGATCGGGCCGCCCCCAGCGCGAGCACCGACATTTCGGCAACTTCGGATTCGGCGTCGGCGGGCACCGACGGTCAGGCACCGAACTCCGGCGGCCCGGGTCCCACCGTGCCAACGCCCAGCACGACAGGCTGTTTCTAGTCGCAGGGCGTCACGCGCAGCGTGAATAACACGCAGTACCCGGACACGAATGCCGCGTATTGGTAGACGTCATGAACCTTGCCGTTCCGGGCGACCATGCAGCTGTCGGGCGACTTCGCACACGCACGGTATGAGGGATTCAACACCTATGGATCTGTGGCCAATGAGGTTGGTATTGCG
>JAYTWP010000116.1:0-3977 GCA_043743395.1 Actinomycetota bacterium
TGGGTGTGCGTCGCGATCCATTATCGACTCAGCCCGAAAGCCACCTTTCCAGATCACCTCATCGATGCCAAGCGAGCGCTGGCGTGGATTCACGAGCAGGTTGCCGACTACGGCGGTGACCCCTCGTTCGTGGCCGTCAGCGGAGGCTCGGCGGGAGGTCACCTCACTGCGCTCATGGGCTTGACCGCCAACGACCCGCGATTCCAGCCGGGCTTCACGGACGTGGACACACGGGTGAGCGCGTGCGTGCCGGTGTACGGCGTGTTCGATTTCCTCGACCGCGACGGTCTGCACAAGGGCCTCATGGAGCCGATCTTGGCGAGGGTCGTGATGAAGAGTCGTCCCGCCGACGCTGTCGACGCATGGCACGCCGCATCGCCGCTGTCACACATTCGAATTGATGCCCCGCCGTTCTTCATCGTGCAGGGGGCACAGGACACGCTCGTGTGGAAAGAAGAAGCGCGTTCATTCGCGGACAAACTGCGCGAGGTCTCCACAAGCCCGGTCGGGTATGCCGAGATTCCCTACGCACAACACGCCTTCGATCTGATGACCAACAGGCGCAGCGTGTACACCGTGCGAGCCATCAGCCGCTTCCTCGAGCACGTCCGCAACAGCGCCTCAGGCACGAGCCCGCCGCGTACACGCGAGCGCTAACGGCTCAGAAGTAGATGATCGATTCGGCTGTGGCCGCAGCAGAGTCGAGGTCGTCGGTGTAGGCACCAGTTGACAGGTACTTCCAGCCGCCGTCGCAGACGATGAACGCAATCACGCCGCTGTCGATCTCACCCGCGACCTTGGCCGCGCCGGCCATCGCCGCACCAGCGGAGATACCTGCAAAGACACCACATTCGTGCACCAGTCGCCTGGTCCACTCGAGGCTTTCGCGTGGACGCACGACCCTCTTGCGGTCGAGCAGTTCGAAGCCGTTCCAATTCTCGAAGACGGGAGGGATATAACCGTCTTCGAGATTGCGTAGACCTTCGACGCGCTCGCCGAGCGGCGGTTCGATCGCGATGATCTTGATGTTGGGGTTCTGCTCTTTGAGGTAACGGCCAGTACCCATGAGCGTGCCGCTGGTGCCGAGGCCGGCAACGAAGTGTGTGATCTCGGGGAGGTCGCGCCAAATCTCGGGACCGGTGCCCTCGTAGTGCGCACGTGGATTCGCTTCGTTGGCGTATTGGTACATGAAGCACCACTGCGGATTCGCGGCCGCCATCTCTTGTGCCCGACGCACCGCGCCGTTGCTGCCTTCCTCACCTGGGGTGAGGATGAGTTCGGCCCCGAAGACCTCGAGCATCTGTCGACGCTCGATGCTCACACTCGCGGGCATGAGGATCTTGATCGGATAGCCCTTCATGCCAGCAATCGCGGCGAGCGCGATGCCCGTATTGCCCGATGACGGCTCGATGATGGTTTGACCCGGCACCAAATCGCCGTCTTTTTCGGCCTGCTCGATCATGCCCTTGGCGATGCGGTCCTTGACCGACCCGAACGGATTCTGGTTCTCGAGCTTCGCGAAGATCTGCACATTTGGATTGGGGGACAGCACGCTGACATCGAGCATGGGCGTGTTACCGATCATGTCGAGAACATTTTCGTATGGCAGCACGGCGGTCCTCCGGTAAATCCCGATATCTCCGGTCGGGATTGTATCAATTCACCGGGGCATCGGCCACCGAAGTTTTTGGGACCCGCAATCGGGCCGGAATGACGCGGCCGAGTTGAGGCCGAGTTGAGACCGGTCGGTTCAATCGTCGTCCCGACCGGTGCGCAGCCGGTAGCCGGGGCTGCCTGCTGTTTGCCACTCCTCCACGAATGAGAAGAACTCGGTGCCGAACGGGTCGACGTTCTTCATCGGCATACTGCCGCGCCGGATCACCCAATCGTACGGAGCGAGTGCCTCGGCCGCGGACAAGTGCGCCATGGCGCCATCGAGGTCACCACGATCGTGCAACAACACGGCGACGCGCCGGTGCAGACGGGCGAGCTGCAACTCTCGCGTCGGTCGTTCCATGTTGACGGCAACTTCGCGGTCACTGAGGTCGCGACGGCCGCGGGTCACCCATGTGCGTAGCAGATCGTGATGCACAGCCGAATCGATGTGGGCAAATGCGCGGAAGCGATCGTCTCCCATCGCGGTGTCGGCAGGGCGCACGATGCGGCCGCCCTCATCAATCCAGACAGTGGCGGGCACGTTCACGATCCCGTAACGCTCGGCAACGATGTAGTCGCGATCGATGAGCACATTCAGTTCAGGAGCGTGAGCCGACCACTCGCGAACCGCTTCGAGATTGCTGTCGATCGCAACCGCGATGATCGAAAGGCCGTCCGGACCAAGTTCTTGCTGCAGTTGCTGCCACACGGGCAGCTCATACCGACAGCCTCACCAACTCGACCAGGCGAGTAGCAGTACCTTGCGCCGGTTGAACTCGTGGAGGCTCACCGGCTCACCGGCGAGATTTGGGAGGGTGAAATCAGGGGCCTCAAGCGAGATCATCTGCTTCGCGCGCTCGGGTGCCGAGGCGGCGAGTGCGGCGACACCGCGGGCCGGATCTGTGACAGCGCAAAGGCCCACGATCGAGGCTGCCTCCTGGAGGTCGATGAGCCCATACGA
This sequence comes from Actinomycetota bacterium, assembly GCA_043743395.1. Classification (GTDB taxonomy): domain Bacteria; phylum Actinomycetota; class Acidimicrobiia; order Acidimicrobiales; family Ilumatobacteraceae; genus WLMZ01. The sequence continues at coordinate 2,618 of JAYTWP010000116.1, forward strand.
GAGCACGCGCTCGGGGTGATAGATGGGCGCGCAGACCTCGTCGCGACATAGACCCTCGGGCTTCAGCGTCCAACCAGTGAGTGCCGTGAACGCATCTGGTTCGACCAAAAAGCGTGAGCCCAACTCGGCCTGGACCTCGACATGCTCGGCGTCATTGATAACCGTGGCCATGGACTCCCCTTCGTTGGCGCTCGGCATCACGCGACCGCAATTGCTTCCTCGACAATCGTGCCACCATCGAGACGATAACTACGAACTTCAGGGGCATCTCGTTTGAGGCTGACGATGATGTAATGCCATGTGGGGTCGGGGGCTTGATCGACATCGGTCTGGCTGGGATATGGCTCGGTGTGGGTGTGGCTATGCATCACACCGATGATCTCCATACCGTCGGCCTCAGCTTCGCGCTCGGCGCGCAACATCGCTTTTGGCTCGATGGTGTAGACCTTTCCCGAACGAGTTGTGTTCGCGCATGCAACAAAACGAGCAACCTGTGCGCTGCCAGGGCGCCCAATCAGGAGTCCGCATGCCTCTTCGGGATAGCAGTCGTATGCCTGCGCGATCATGCCGGCGAAGGCGGGGCGGGAAACAGCCAACATTGTCGGCGAACGCTAGCGGTACGCTTGCCGCTTCCTCACTTCCGAGGCACCTCTTAGCACGCGGACCCCCACCGAACGACCATGGCAACTGACGGCATCAAGATCATCGCCTCGAACAGAAAGGCGCGCTTCGACTACAACGTGCTCGACACGATCGAGGCGGGCATCGTGCTGCAGGGCAGCGAGGTCAAGGTGTTGCGTTTGGGCCACCTGCAGATCGCGGATGCGTACGCGCGGGTCGTCAACGGCGAACTGTGGCTCGATGGCGTGCACATTCCACCGTACGCGTTTGCTCATGGTGTCGGTGCGCACGATCCGGATCGCGCGCGCAAGTTGCTGTTGAACGCGGGCGAGATCAACAAGCTCGCAGCGCGGGTCGCACAAGAGCGGCTCAGCCTCGTGCCGTTGAGTTTCTACTTCAAGGATGGACGCGTGAAGGTAGAACTCGCGCTTGCGCAGGGTCGGCGCAAGGGTGACAAACGCAATGCGATGGCCGAGCGCGATACACAACGCGAGATGCAGCGTGCGCTCGGCCGGCAGCGCAAGGGCATGGACGCGTAGTCGCGGCTTACCATGCGCGTTCAACGGTCGACCGAGCATGCACTCATGCCGTGGGCCAATGGGCTCGGTATCACCGCTGAAATCTGCGCCTCTCCGGCGGCACCAGAGCCGTGGGTGTGGAGACTGAGCATCGCCAGTGTCCTCGAGGACGGACCGTTCTCGCTGTTGCCCGGCGTGGAGCGTCACATCATGGTGGTCGA
>JAYTWP010000117.1:0-4700 GCA_043743395.1 Actinomycetota bacterium
GCTACGCGCCGCTGGCGCGTGGCATGGCAGCCGCCTTGCCGTATGTTGATCACTTCGTGGAGGGCCATTCGCTGACCGCCATGGAAGAACTCGCCCGGGTCATCGCCGGCACGACCGCAAGGATTCCTCATGCGTGAGATTCTCGACGACATCGAGCGGTGGCGACACAACAACCGCCGGGTAGCGGTCGCCCGAGTCGTGAATATCGAGGGCTCAGGCCCGCGAGACCCCGGTGCCACAATGGCCGTGAACGAAGATGGCGAAGTGGCCGGCTCGGTGAGCGGCGGCTGTGTCGAGGGCGCAGTCGTTGGCGAGGCGCTCGAGATCCTGCACGGCGATCAACAGCCGCGGCTGGTTACGTTTGGTTACAGCGACGACGAAGCGTTTGCCGTGGGACTCACGTGTGGCGGGATCATCCATCTGTTCATCGAACCGTTGGATTGGTGAGCTGATGGCGGGCTCTCCCTCGCTCTATGAACAGTTGCGCGATCACATACGGTCCGAGCAGCCAGTTGGTCTTTGCACAGTGATCGACGGACCTCATGTGGGCGCCAAGCTGTTGGTCAGGCCCCACCATGTTGCCCTCGGCTCCCTGGGGCACTCAGAACTCGACCGGATCGTTGCGCGCGACTCTCTGGCAGAACTCGAAGCCGGGCGTAGCGGGGTCCGCCACTACGGTCCCCAAGGTCAGACAACTCCAGAGGACCTGATCGATACAGACACCGTGAGCGTGTTCATCGAGAGCTTTGCGGCTCCCCCACAGATGTGGATTTTTGGTGCCGTCGACTTCACCGCAGCACTCGCCAAGGTGGCCAAAGTTCTGGGCTATCGGGTCACCGTGTGCGACGCCCGCGAAGTATTCGCCACGCGCCGCCGGTTCCCGATGGCAGACGAAGTTCTGGTGTCATGGCCCATGCCTGTGTTTGTCGAGCGGGGCGGCCAGCTTGGCCAACGCGATGCGGTGTGCGTGCTCACTCACGACCCCAAGTTCGATGTGCCGGCCGTACTCGGAGCGTTGAACACCGGTGTTGGCTACATCGGCGTCATGGGAAGTCGCAAGACTCATGAGAAGCGGATGGAACGCCTCACCGAAGCTGGCTTAACCGAGCCCGAGCAGATTGCGCGCCTGATGTCCCCCGTTGGTCTCGACATCGGCGCACGCACACCCGAGGAAACCGCGATCTCCATCTGCGCAGAGATCATTTCGCGGCGCACGGGACGCCAGACGCCATCGTTGCGCGACGGCGCGGGTGCAATTCACAACTCGCCCTAACGGTTCAGTGCGGAACAGTTCGGCCCCAGACCGATATCGGGCTACGGATCGGCCCGACGACCAGCTCAGCCGATGGGGTTGGCGAAACGGAGGTTTCGGTTTTTGCCGAATTGGCCAACCTCGACCGTACGCCCGGTGGATGGCGAATGCACCATGGCCTTGTCGACACCGAGGTACAACATGATGTGGCCAGGGTAGTAAGCAAGATCGCCGGGTTGGGCGGTATCGATCGAGCGCTTTGTGGCATTGTTGATCTGCGTGCGCGACTGGTGAGCCAACGAGGTTCCGGCAACGCCCCATGCGTACGACGTGAGGCCAGAACAATCGAACCCAACGCCGACCTCGCTCGTGTTGCGCCGATACCGCACGCCGAGCTGCGAAAACGCGGCCATGAGGGCCGTCTGGTGGGCGTAATCAGCGCTCGCCCACGCCTGCATCATGAGGCCCGGATCGACCCCGACGCGGGCTGCGATTTCTGTTGCGATGGCATCGCGACTGGCGAGATAGCGGGTACGTGCTGCAGCGACGTTGACCGCATCGGCGCCGTCGGCCGCAGTGCGATTCCCGGCGCCCTGCAAGATCTGCAGGTCGGCGACAGCCTGTGCGGCGACAGGTGCCACGGGGTCGTTTTGAATGACCGGTGGGGTCGACCTACCAGCGAAAGCTGCGGGCGACGAGGCGGCAATACCGCCGACGCAGGTGGCAATCGCCACTGTAAGGAGCCCAATTCGGCTCAGAGTATTGTGACGCTTCGTGGTGCTGTGCTTCAATTCGAGGCCCGCCTCTGGTTTGCGCATCCTGCCGAAATCGGCGGGGATGTCGTGGCATAAGCGCTGTTGCGCTTAGGTCACGTCGCGCCTCACGAGAGCGCCACGCTTGCGTAACGAATTGCCGCACTCAGCGCGGCTCTTCGTTACAGACGACACACTATCGACATGAAACTGCAATAATCAACCGGTTCGTAACCTTTTCGTCATATAACGATTGCCACGCTCCGAGGTACCGGGGTCGCTCCAACGTGGCAGGCTTTCCCTATGGCAATCGATCAGCCAGGTCAGAGTGCCTCCACAACGCCGCCGGATTCAACGACGTACGCGCTCGTGCTCGCAGCTGGCGGGGGCAGTCGGTTCAGCGGTTCGTCACACAAACTCCTCGCCACGCTGCACGGACGCGCTGTCTACGAATGGGCGCTCGAGTCGGTCCACCAGGCTGTACAAGCCGGGGCCGTGGCCGGGGTGATCGTCGTCACCGGATCCGAGGACCTCGACCTGCCCGACTGGGTCGTACCGGCCCACAACGCCAGGTGGGCACTCGGTCAGGCGAGTTCGCTCCGAGTTGGCATCGCTGCCGCCGCCGCACTCGGCGCATCGGCAGTCGTGGTTGGGCTCGCCGATCAACCGTTCGTCACCCCGCAAGCGTGGCGCGCTATCGCATCAGCGACCACACCAATTGCGATCGCCACCTACGACGGCGACCGCGGGCATCCTGTGCGGCTGCACCAATCAGTTTGGAACGAGTTAGCGGACGAAGGTGACCAGGGAGCCCGTAGTCTGATAGTTCAACGCCCTGAACTAGTTGGTGAGGTTGCCTGCCAAGGCTCCGCTGCCGACATCGACACGATGGAGGATCTCCTGCGATGGAACTCGTCAACGAATTTGTTGTGAACCGACCGATCGACGAGGCCTGGGCCGTGCTCACCGACGTCGAGCGCATTGCACCATGTCTGCCCGGCGCGCAACTCCAAGAGATCGAGGGCGAGCACTACCGAGGCGTGGTCAAGGTCAAGGTCGGGCCGATCAGCGCAGCTCTCAAGGGTGAGGCACACTTCGTGGAACGTGACGACATCAACCATCGCGCCGTGCTCAAGGGAGACGGGCGAGACACGAAGGGCAACGGCAATGCCTCCGCGCTCATCACTGCGACCCTGAAGCAGACCTCCGACACGAGTGCCACATGTGTCGTGCACACCAAGCTGGACATGACCGGCAAGGTGGCTCAGTTCGGTCGCGGCGCGCTCGCCGACATCAGCGGAAAGCTGATGCAGCAATTCGCCAAGAACCTCGACGAAATGCTCGCCAAGGATGCAGCCCAGTCAAGTAGCGCCCCAGTCAGCGCAGATGCCGCCACTGAGCCGACCGAACAGACTGAGCCGACCGAACAGACTGAGACGACCGAACAAACCGCACAAGACACCAAGCCCTCGGCGGTACGTGTGATCAACGGCCCTGCTGCGGAACCCATCGATGCGTTCAGCCTTGGCGGAAGCGCGATACTCAAGCGACTGATGCCGGTACTCGGTGGACTCGTCCTCTTGTTACTCATCTTCCGCCGCCGTAAGAACTAACGCTGCGAACATGATCGACATGGGCGGCCTCGTCTCAAACGCACCATGAACGATCGAGAGCGCGTTCGCGAACTGCTCGGCCGCGAGCCACAGGGCAGGTTCGAAGTCGTCGTGAGAGACGCGCAGGGCGATCCGGTCGTGCTCCGCAACGATCCGTTGCTCGACGACGGCACGCCGATGCCCACGCGGTATTGGCTGATCAGCAAGACCCTCGTCGCAGCCGTCGGGCGACTCGAGGCCGCAGGTGGCGTGCGTCAGGCCGAAGCCGCAATCGACCCTCACGTACTGGCCACGGCACACGATCGGTTGGAAGCCGAACGCAACGATGCACTACCACCGGACTATGTCGGACCGCGTCCCAGCGGTGGCGTCGGCGGCACACGCCAAGGCGTGAAATGTCTCCATGCCCACTACGCATGGTTCCTCGCCGGCGGTGACGACCCAGTTGGACAATGGGTTGCCGAACGCATCGGGGCGTACACGCGATGACACACGCCAGTATTTTCATCGATCACGATGTCACGCGCATCGACATCGTGACCGATGATGGAAGCATTGGTACCTGCGTCGTGCCATGCGGCATGTCCTCGCTCCATCGCCGGCATTTCACTTCCGATCCTCCTCTTCCCGAAGATCTCACGAACGCGATCGGTGAGATGATCGATCACCTCGACGATGCTCGGCGCGAGCTTCCGCTGCTTGAGGTTGCGGAGGCGGTCGTCCTGTCTGGCATGTCCGCCAGCGCCGTTGCGGCTGTCGAATTTGGGGGCATCATTCGCGACTCCACGTTCGAACTCACTCGCGACGCCGCCGAAGACGTCTTTCGCACGTTGGCAACCGAATCCAACGCCGAGCGTCGGCACAATCCCGGACTGCCGGGACACCTTGCCGACACCATCGTCGGCGGCTGCTGCGCCATCGTGGCGCTGTTTCGCGGATTGCAATTGCACTCCGTAACGGTCGCACTCGAGCCGCACGCGGGTGAGGCCACCCCATGAGCCTCGATCGTCGACCCTTCACCCACCCGTCGGCACCAATCACAAACGGGCTGCGTCTCTATGGCAAGCGGGTCATGCTGCGCCC
>JAYTWP010000118.1:0-2561 GCA_043743395.1 Actinomycetota bacterium
CCGGGCGTCGGTTCCGCGTATGACGTCACCGTTCGCAGCGTCGGCCGAGACCTCACGATGCGTTACGAAACGGTCGCATTAGACGCACCGCGTCGGATCGAGGTCCGAGCCGAAACCGCCACACTACTTTCGGTCGATGTCATGACCTTCGTCGACGAAGCCGGGGGCTGTGTGGTGACCTACGAGGCCGACCTTTCGTTGAAGGGGGCGCTTCGGCTCGCCAACCCCGTGCTTGGTCTCGCCTTCGGACGAATCGGCGATCGCGCCGCCGCTGGTCTGCGTCGCGCCCTCGATGGCGTAGCGGCGTGATGTCTGCCACGAGCTGATCGACGCCACCCACAATCGGCCCCTTGCAGATGGAAGTCGGTCGAGCTGATCGCTAGGCCGGAGTGAAGATATACTGCTTTGGCTGCGTATATACTGAAGTGATGTCAAAGCATCTTGTCGACATCGATGATGACACCCTTGGTGCAGCACGGGCCGAACTCGGAACCACAACACTGAAGGACACGGTGAACGAGGCCCTGAGGCGAGCTGCCTCTACACGCGACGACCGTGTGTCACGGGCGCTGGACCGCCTAGCTCGGGCTGATCTCAGCGATCGACAAGACGTGTGGCGTTAACGCACCTCGTCGACACGAGCGTCCTCAAGCGCCTGTCAGTTCCAGCTGTCCGTGCGGTAGTCGAGTCATTCGCGGACATCGGTCAACTCGCGCGGGCTGGAATCTCTGATCTCGAGGTTGGCTATTCCGCTCGGAACGCCCGCGAATGGGATCAACTCGCGGCGGCACTGGACATCTTTGCACTGGTGGAGACGACCGGAGAGCATGTCGTGCGGGCAAGGCAGGTCCAACGTCAGCTCGCTTCGAGGAGCCAGCGAGGACGCAAGATCCCCGATCTTCTCATCGCGGCTGCGGCCGAGTCAGCAGGGCTCACCGTGCTCCACTACGACCGTGATTTCGACAAGATATCCAGGTTGACGGGCCAACGCTGCGAATGGGTTGTGCCTGCCGGGTCCATCGATTAGCTCCGCCGGGTGTTCGAGAGCCTCAGCCGAATAACGGAGAGGCACGCTGCGCGGAAAGTCCTGGGCAAATGTGCATCCGGCGACGGCGGTCGGTCCGTAGAGAGGGGTACACCAATACACCCCCTCAAGGAGTTATCGAATGCGTAGCTATACCCGAACTGTTGGCGCCGGCCTCGTGCTGGCACTCACGCTCGCTGCCTGTGGCAGCGACAAGAAGGCGGACTCACCCGCAGCAACCGTCCCAGTGCCAAATGCGGCCGAGACCACCACCACCGCAGCGGCGACTCAGCCCGGCACCATCGTCGATGTCGCTGTGGGTGCTGGCTCGTTCACCACTCTAGTTGCCGCGGTGAAGGCTGCGGGACTCGTGGACACGTTGTCCGGCCCAGGTCCTTTTACAGTGTTCGCTCCGACCGACGACGCCTTCGCCAAGGCCCTGAAGGAACTCGGCATTACCGCCGATCAACTGCTGGCCGACAAGGAGAAGCTGACGGCGATCCTGAAGTACCACGTCGTGTCCGGCAAGGTCCTGGCCGCCGATGTCCTCAAGTTGGATGGTAAGTCTGTCGCCACGTTGAACGGTGCTGAGGTCAAGGTCACAATCAACGGAAGCACTGTCAAGATCAACGACGCGACAGTGACAACGCCCGACGTGATGGCTAGCAACGGCGTCATTCACGTGATCGACACCGTCCTTTTGCCGCCAGCCGGCTGAACAATCCCCCCACTGGGTGGTGCCGACTCCGGTCGGCACCACCCAACTTTCATGCTCACCGCAACTCTCTCTCCGCCGACCGAGACTCTTGGAATCTCGGAAGTACCCAACTACCATGAGCGAATGTCCTCGATTGGGCCGAGCCTCGACACGGATTATGTCGATCCGGTCTTCGTTGCCGGAACAATGAATCTGCGAGAGGTTTACGACGCCCACGGAGCGCTCGTCTATTCGATCTGCCGACGCTCGCTCAACGAAGCCGACGCCAGCGAAGTCACCCAAGACGTCTTCACCAGCGCCTGGCGCGGGCGTGACCAGTTCGATCCGAGCCGTGGCACTGTTGCTGCCTGGCTCGTTGGCATTACCAAGCGGCGAATCATCGACCACATCCGGGCTCAACGTCGCCACGTCGCCCAGCGTGCCGACGAAGATATCAACGCCTCAGGCTCCTCCGCAGCGACATCCGATCAGGTCGCCGATCGGATGCTGGTTGCTGATGCCCTGCGCTCCCTGCCCGAGCGCACACGCCAGGCGATCGAACTCGCTTATCTACATGACATGACACATGACGAAATCGCACACAAGACCGGAGTCCCGCTCGGCACGATCAAGAGCGACATCCGTCGCGGGCTGCTGCGCATTCGGCACTACGTGGAGGCCACCCATGGCTGATGACGCAACCCTCGAAGACGCTGACGATGTAATGCGCATCGAGGCCCAACTTCGATCCCTCGAACCGAGTGACCTTGAACTGATCGGTCCCCCCGCAGAGCTGTGGGCCGACATCGAACGCCAACTTGCTGCTGAACTCCCCGTCGA
>JAYTWP010000119.1:0-5086 GCA_043743395.1 Actinomycetota bacterium
CGCGCAGCCATCGCGCAGTTCGCCCAAGGCCGCAGCGTGCTCAACGCGTTCAGCTACACCGGCGCGTTCAGCGTGATCGCCGCCGCCAACGGTGCCACCGAAATCACGAGCCTCGATTCGTCGGGGCCGGCACTTGCCGGTGCGCATCGCAATGCCGAACTCAACTCGGTGGAGGTTGGCGAGCAGATCGAGGGAGACGCGTTCGCCGAGCTACGCAAGTTGCGCGATCGCGCACGGAGCTACGACCTGATCATCCTCGATCCACCCAAGCTCGCCCCGACACAAGCTCAACTCGATCGTGCGAGTCGTGCGTACAAAGACCTCAATCTGTTGGCGGCCAAGCTGCTCGCGCCGGGTGGAATCCTGATGACATTCTCGTGCAGCGGTGGCATGAGTCCCGATCTGTTCCAGAAGGTGGTTGCTGGCGCGGCACTCGATGCCCGTCGCAATCTGCGCATCGTCGGCCGGCTCGACCAGCCGAGCGACCACCCTGTTCCGTTGTCATTTCCAGAGGCTGCGTATCTGAAGGGTCTCATTCTCGAAGCCGAGTGAACGCAGTTTCGTGGCCATCGCTCAGTGCCCGGTGGCCGATTCCTGCACGAGTTCGATCAAGGTTCCAAAGCTTCCTTTCGGGTGAATGAACGCGACCGTCGTGTGGCGGCTGCCCGGTCGGGGTGCCTTGTCGATCGGGGTTGCGCCCGCCGCGATCATTGACGCCAACGCAGCAGCACAGTCATCAACGCGGTATCCAACATGGTGGAGCCCCTCGCCGCGCTTCTCGATTGCCTTCGCCACCGGCGAATCATCGCGAGTGGGCGTGAGCAGTTGGATGTAGCTCTGCGCAACCTTCAACAAGGCTTCTTCGACACCATCGTTCTCGACGATCTCGCGATGTTCGACGGTTGCGCCAAAGGCTCGTTGGTAATAGTCGATCGCAGCCTCCAGGTCGCGAACGGCAATGGCAACGTGGTCGATCTCTGTCAGCAGCATGCCGTGAGCCTAGGGTGCCAGGTCGGCGCGCTGCGAGCCGTCTGCTGCTATCCGCCGTGGCGTCGGAAGACGGTGATCTTGTCCTCGCCGATGAGTGCTCGCTTCTCGGGATTGTCGATGCCGAGACCCTCTTCGGGAGCGAGACACAAGATGCCGATCTTGCCTTCGTGCTCGTTGCGGTGGATCTTCAGCGACGCTTCACCCACCTCAGTGAGTGGATAGACCGCCGAGAGCAACGGCTGGATGCGGCCCATATCGACCAGCCGGTTGGCCTGCCACGCCTCTGCATAGTTGGCGAAGTGTGACCCGATCAGCTTCTTCAACTTCATCCAGAAGTGCCGGTTGTCGAACTCGACCATATAGCCAGATGTTGCTGCGCAGCTGACGACGGTGCCGCCGCGTCGGCACGCGAACACCGATGCGCCCATGGTCTGACGACCGACGTGTTCGAAGACGATGTCGGGATCTTCGCCGACGAGCGAGCGGATTTGTTTGCCGAATCGTCGCCATTCACCTTCGTCTTGGGTGATGTCGTCCTTCCAGAATCGATAACCCTCGGCCTTACGGTCGATGACCGCCTCGACACCGAGCTCGTTCAGAAGTGCTGCCTTCTCGGGTGAGCTGACGACACCGACGGGGATGCCACCGCCGTTGAGCACATATTGAGTGGCATAGCCACCAATGCCGCCCGTGGCTCCCCAGATCAGCACGGTGTCGCCCTGCTTCATGCGTGCCCCGTTCTCGCCAACGAGCATGCGATAGCTCGTGCTGTTACACAGTGCGTTGACCGCAGCTTCCTCCCATGTGAGGTGGCTCGGCTTTGGCATCAGTTGATTGGCCTTGACGATGGTCAGGTCAGCGAGGCCGCCGAAGTTCGTCTCGAAGCCCCAGATGCGCTGATTGCTCGCGTGCATCGAGTCGTTGTGCGCGGACGGGTCTTGATCATCGACGTAGTTGCAGTGAATCGTGACTTTGTCGCCCGGCTTCCAAGTGCGTACTGCGGAGCCGACCCGCAGCACCACGCCTGCCGCATCGGAACCGACGACGTGATAATCAAGCGCGTGGCGCTTGCCCATCTCGCCCTCTTTGCCCAGCCGATCGAGGAAGCCGAACGTGGGAACTGGCTCGAAAATGCTCGTCCACACAGTGTTGAAGTTGATCGAACTCGCCATGACAGCGACCACCACTTCGTCCACAGCAATATCGGGCCGGGCGACCTGACCAACGTGCAGGCTCTGACGCGGATCTTTGTCTGCCGAAGCGATTCCGTCGAACATCGAGATGTCTTCGCGGCGCACGAACGCCGCTCGATAGGTATCCGGCAGCGCAATGCTGCTGAGATCGTTGCCGACGGCGCCGGCCTGAATGGCTTCGAGAATCTGCTGCATCCTGCGACGTTACCGATCGGTGTCAGTTGAGCCATAACCGGCGAGACGATTGCGCTCGTCGCCCAGTTACCGCTCGGTAGCCCCGCGCGCATATCCTCGATTCGTTGACTTCGACCGCATGCGGTCCATACGAAAGGTCTGGCTATGGCCGGTTCATACATTGTTGCTGGAGCCCGTACGCCTATCGGCAAGATGAGCGGCGCGCTCAGCGGATTCAGCGCAGCCGAACTCGGCGGCTTTGCGATCAAGGCCGCTCTCGAGCGTGCTGGCGTCTCCCCGGAAGAGGTCGAACACGTGATCATGGGCCAAGTGCTCATGGCCGGTCAGGGCCAAGTGCCGTCACGCCAAGCCGCGTTCAAGGCTGGCATCCCGATGAGCGTTCCGAGCGTCAACATCAACAAGGTCTGCTTGTCCGGTTTGAACAGCATCTACTTGGCCGACCAGATGATTGCTGCCGGCGAGGCAGACATCGTGATCGCTGGCGGTATGGAGAGCATGACCAATGCGCCTTACCTCGCGCTCGGTGCGCGTGGTGGATTTCGCTACGGCAACACCGAACTCTCTGACGCAATCATCAAAGACGGCTTGTGGTGTGCCTTTGATGCATGTCTGATGGGCCTCGGCACCGATCGTTACGTCGGCGACAGCATCTCGCGTGAGCAGCAAGACGCCATGGCGATGACGAGCAATGTGCGCGCCGCTGCGGCGATTGCCGAGGGTCGGTTCGTCGATGAGATCATCCCCGTCTCGATCCCCCAGCGAAAGGGTGACGCACTCATCGTCGATACGGACGAAGGCGTGCGCGCCAACACCACGATGGAGTCGCTCGCAGGCCTCAAGCCGGCGTTCGACAAGGCCGGCAGCATTACCGCGGCCAACGCTTCGCAGATCAGCGACGGCGGTTCTGCTGTCGTCGTCATGTCGGCCAAGGCCGTTGAGGCGCGCGGCGTGACACCCCTCGGTCAGGTGGTTGGCTATGGCATGGTGGCGGGCCCTGACAACGCCTCGCTCTTGCACCAACCGAGTCGGGCCATTCTCAAGGCACTGGCCAAGGTGGGCAAGAAGGTGAGCGACATCGATCTGTTCGAGCTCAACGAAGCCTTTGCCGCCGTCGGGATTGCGTCGATGGCCGAACTCGGCATTACCGACGAAATCACCAATGTGAACGGCGGCGCGATCGCGCTCGGACATCCCATCGGCATGAGCGGCAACCGGCTCGCCCTCACGGTATTGCACGAACTACGCCGCCGTGGTGGCGGTATGGGCGCAGTTGCGCTGTGCGGCGGCGGCGGTCAGGGCGACGCCCTCCTCGTTCGTACGGTGTAGCGCCTCGCTGTCCTGGCATGCCTTTGCAGAAATATTTCAGTTTGATGACGAAACCCGTTGACATCCGTTCGTCATTTCTGTAACGTAATCGACATACACATACCCGGTTGCTCAGCCTCTCTTCGCTCAGCAGCCGGAGCAAAATCTGAGGTACCACCTTTGCAGCTGGCCCGTCCGCCCGCTACCAGCTTCAGGGGTGGTACCTCAGCAATTTTTCCGGTGATGTGGTGTCGAATGGCGCAGCGGGGCGCACCCGTCATCAGCGACTGTTGTCAGGTCAGTTCGCGACGACCCTCGAGCGCGCGGCCCAGTGTGAGTTCGTCGGCGTATTCCAGATCGCCGCCAACCGGTAAGCCGCTTGCGATACGTGTGACCTTCACGTCGAAGGCCTTCAGCATGCGTGCGATATAGAGCGCTGTCACTTCGCCTTCGGTGTTCGGGTTAGTACATAAAATAACTTCCTCGACACCTTCGGGCTCCAGCCGCGCGAAGAGTTCCTTCACCTTCAGTTGCTCGGGGCCAATGCCTTCGAGGGGGCTCATCGCGCCGAGCAGCACGTGATAGCGGCCGTGGAACTCTCCTGTCTTTTCCAGCGCAACGATGTCGCGTGACTCCTCGACGACGCAGAGCAGTTGCCCGCTCCGTCGGTCGTCGAGGCAGATGGGACACAGCTCGCCTTCGGCGAAATTGAAACAGCGTGTGCAGAATCGCACCCGCGCCTTTGCGTCGGAGATGGAATGCGCAAGGCGAGCAACGTCGTCGCGTGGTGCCTTGAGTAAATGGAACGCGATCCGCTGCGCTGACTTCGGGCCGACGCCAGGGAGTCGACCAAGTTCGTCGATGAGCGCTTGGACTGGTTGGGTGTAGGTGGCCGCCATGATCAGCGGGGATCGTCGATCAGCTTCGACCCCGGGAACGCCTGAGCCAATTGGTCAAGTGGAGTCAGTACCGACTCGGGCGGCGCGTCGACGAGATCATTCATGTCGATGTCTTCCTCGTCGTCGAGTTGCTGGGCGACGGTGCGGGTTTGGGAGACCGATGCACTGGCGCTCGGCTTCTGTGCTCGCAATGGCACGACGGGAGCAAGCCCGTCATCAGGTGTTGGCGAATTGTCGACGACGAGTACGAGTTGAGCCCGCGCGCCGAAGTGAGCCGCGATGGCCGATTCGGCATCGGCGCGATATGTCTCGCAACGTGAACGGTGTGTCTCGTTGGGGAGTCCCAGCGCAACAGCGCCGTTGCGATCACCGAGAAAATGACCTGCGGAAAACAGGGCGCGGGCCATCGGTTTCAGCGTCGGCAGGATGAACTGCTGCCATGCTGCCGCCACCATTGCCGCATCGATGAACGCGCTCGACCCAACTGAGGTCGTGTCGACGTCT
>JAYTWP010000120.1:0-7782 GCA_043743395.1 Actinomycetota bacterium
GTGCGCAGGTGAGCAACGCGAACGCCGGCGTCGGCCGCAGCAGCGGTCGCCGCTTCCCAACTCACGCAGAGATCGGCGAGAAAGCCCGAGCCGACCGCACTCGTTTCGTCGAGGTCTTCATCGCCCCTGGGGCCGTAGATTCCGATCGCCGATCCCGACAACAGCACCGCCGGTTTGCGGTCGAGTGAGGCAAGCGTTGATGCCAATAGCTCGGTACTGCGGATGCGGCTATCGACGAGCGTGCGCTTGTATTCGTCGGTCCAGCGGTGGTCGCCGATCCCTGCTCCGGCGAGATGGACCACGGCGTGAGCGCCTTCGAGTGCCGCTGTATCGATGGTGCCGTCTTCGGGATTCCAGCGGGCCTCGCCCGGCCTGGGAGTGCCACGAACGAGGCGTGTGACTTGGTGTCCATCAACGCTGAGCTTCTTGACGAGCGCGGAGCCGATCAGTCCGCTCGAACCTGTGACGACTACATCCATACCTTGACTCTATGCGGCCTCCGCGCGCGATATCCGTCGGGTCTGCCGGTGTGGGGTGGTACCCATGAGCGCCAGAACGTTGTCAGTCGACGATGATGGGAACCGAGGTAACGACGGTATTCGGCCGATATAACAGGCGGGCCTTGATGGCCAGCGCCGATTGGTTGTGCAACCACTGGCTGCTGAATTTCGTCACGAACTCAGGGATGACGACTGTGATGATCTCGTCGGCGGACTGCTTGTCGAGCTCATCGATGTAGTCCAGAATCGGACCCGTGAGGTCGCGGTACGGTGAGCTGATGGTATGCAGTTCCATGGAGATGTTGTAGGCGTCCCACTGCTCGCGGAAGTGGCGCTCTTCTTCTGGATCGGAGACAACCGAGACAGCGATCAGCCGGTCAGGGGCGAGGCTTGTTGCGTACTGAAGTGCATGCAGCACTCCCTTGTTGATGCTGCCGACCAGCACCACGACGAGGTGTTGCTGACGTTGCACCTTGTAGCCGGGCTCGACGGAGACGGCGTTCTTGACCGTCACGTAGTGCCGACTGATCGCCTTGAAGGTCACCGACAATACGACGATGACAAGAACGCTGATCCAGGCTCCCGACAAGAACTTGGTGAGGATGACGATCAGGGCAACGAGCCCAGTCGTCAGTGCGCCGACTGCATTGATCACGAGGTTACGTTTCCAGCCAGGCTCTTTGATCTTCACGTGGTGCACGCACATGCCGGTCTGGCTGAGTGTGAAGCCGGTGAATACGCCAACTGCGTACAGCGGGATGAGGGCTTCGATCTTGCCACCGAACCCCACTATCAACGCAATGGCGGTGACGGCGAGAAACAAGATTCCGTTCGAGAACACCAATCGGTCGCCACGGTTGGCGAACTGGCGGGGGAGGTAGCCGTCCTTGGCAATGATCGAGGACAACCGTGGGTAGTCGGCATATGAAGTGTTGGCGGCGAGGATCAAGACCGCGAAGGTTGCAAATTGGGTGATGAAGAACGGCAAGTTGCGGCCGCCGTAAATCTGTTCGGCCAACTGCGCGAGCACGGTGCCGCCAAAGCCCGGTACGGGCTGAAGGTGTTTGGCAACGATCGAGAGCCCGAAGAAGCACGAGCCGAGGATGACGCCCATCCAGATCAGCGTCGCGGATGCGTTCTTCGACTCGGGCTTTTTGAACGCCGGCACACCATTGGACACCGCTTCGACTCCGCTCAAGGCCACTGCACCAGAAGCGAATGCCTTGAGGAACAAGAACATGCCGAGGTTGTTGACAACCTTGAGTTCCGCGGCCGGCTCCCCCGTATGTGCGATTGGTCCGAGATGTTGAACATAGACTTTGTACAAGCCAACGACGATGAGCGATACGAGGCTGACGACGTAGATGTACGTGGGTGGTGCGAACAATGCGCCGGATTCTTTGAGGCCGCGCAAGTTGGCGATGGTCATGAGGACAATGAAACCGACGCACAGTTCGACTCGATACGGCACAAGGCTGGGGAACGCGGCAACGATGGCCGCGACGCCGCCGGCTACCGAAACGGCAACGGTAAGGATGTAGTCGGTGAGCAGCGAACTGCCGGCCACCAGCGACGGGATCTCGCCGAGGTTCTCACGACTGACGACGTACGAGCCGCCGCCACTGGGGTAGGCGAAGATGGTCTGTCGATAGCTGACGACGACCACGGCGAGCAGCACCACGACCATGATCGAGATGGGTACGAGCTTGTTGTAAGCCAGCGTGCCGACGCCCGCGATGATGAACACGTGCAGGATTTCTTCGGTCGCGTAGGCCGTGGACGAGATTGCGTCGCTGGAAAAGACAGGGAGGGCGACCTTCTTCGAGAGGCGTTGATGGTGCTCGTCGGCGGACGCGAGCGGGCGACCGATCAGGAATCTCTTGAGGGAAGTTGCCATGCAGTCGGCAAGCTTCGT
Source organism: Actinomycetota bacterium (assembly GCA_043743395.1). GTDB lineage: Bacteria > Actinomycetota > Acidimicrobiia > Acidimicrobiales > Ilumatobacteraceae > WLMZ01. Next base: position 2,416 of record JAYTWP010000120.1, read on the forward strand.
CGGTTTGACGCGCGATTTCCAACGCTGCAGACGAAATGTTGCTGCGGCCTAGCGATTTCCCACGTTGACTGCCTACCATTCGGGCGACATCTTTGGAGGACGTGCGATGCATGTTGTGATCGTTGGTTGTGGACGTGTCGGATCGGCACTGGGTCGCGACCTCATCGAGGGCGGGCATTCGGTTGCGATTATCGATCGCAAGGCCGAAGCGTTCAATCGCCTCGGGCCCGACTTCGCGGGGCAGACACTCACCGGTATCGGATTTGACCGCGACGTGTTGATCGCAGCGGGTATCGAGCGGGCCGAGGCTGTTGCTGCCGTGACCAGCGGTGACAACTCCAACATCCTTGTGGCGCGCGTCGCCCGAGAGAACTTCGGTATCGAGCGCGTTGTCGCGCGTATCTACGATCCTCAGCGTGCCGCCGTCTATCAGCGACTCGGCATCTCCACGGTCGCAACGGTTTCATGGACCACCGAACGGGTGCTACGCCGAGTACTTCCACCTGAAACTGCTGTGGAGTGGGTCGACGCGAGTGCGAAGGTGTCGCTCGTCGAGCGGCCTATCTCGGGTGCTTTGGCCGGTCGCAAATACACAGACATCGAAGAGGTAGCGACCGTTCGTATCGTCGCCGTCAGCCGCCTTGGCTCAGCGATGTTGCCAACCCCGGGCCTCGTTGCTCAAGAGGGCGACCTCGTGTACTTCGCCATTGCCTCTAAAGATGTCGATGGACTTCACGACTTGCTCACCAGCTCAGCCGCACACGCTCACTAGGACAGGAACTCGATATGAAAGCAGTGATCGTTGGCGGCGGAAGTGTGGGCCGGTTCATCGCCGAACAGCTCGGCAGCTCGGGCCACACCGTCGTCATTTTGGACAATGACCCAAGGGTGTTCAACCAGTACCAAAAAGTGGTGCAAAACACAGGTGTTTCGTGGGTGCAGGGCGATGGTTGCGACATCGGTGCGCTCAAGAGCGTCGGGCTCTCGGACTGCGATGTCGTGGCTGCGGTCACCGGCGACGATGAAGACAACCTCGTCGTGTCGTTGTTGTCCAAGCAGGAGTTCGGCGTACCACGCGTTGTCGCCCGAGTGAACAACCCCAACAACGAGTGGATGTTCAATGAGATGTGGGGAGTCGATGTGTCGGTTTCCACGCCGCACCTCATTACGGGGCTGGTGCAAGAGGCGGTGGCAGTTGGTTCGTTCGTGCGTTTGCTCTCGTTCGAAGGCGGCAAGGCCAAGCTCGCCGAAGTCACCTTGGCCGTCGATTCGCCAGCCGCCGACAAAGAGATCGCAGAGCTTGGGTTTCCGCGAGATGCCACCGTTGTCGCGGTGTTACGCAAGGACCACATCGTGCACCCTCGCAGCGACACGGTCTTGCGTGTTGGTGACGAAGTCATCGTGTTGGCCACCGGCGAGAGCGAAGTCGACGTCCGTCGAATCCTCATTGCCGAATAGCAGACTCCGGGGGTTCGTCGCCCTCATGAGCAGCGCGAGATGCCGCCCCGACTGAGCCAGCTTGGGTGCGAAATGCCTTAGTGCGAGATGAGCGTGTACGACGGGTTGAGCATGACAAGGCGACCTCGCTCGTCGTGAGCAACGCCTTCGATGATGACGGCTCGGCCGTGCTCGATACCTGGAATATGGCGCCGGCCGGTAAAGACTGCAATTGCGTCACCCGTGCCATCTGAAATCACGATCTCGATGGCGGGAATCCCCTTGCGGGGGGCGACCCGGATGCGCTTGATCTCGCCGCCGACCCGTGATGTAGCGCGGCACTGCAACTGCGCGATCGGCATGAGTTCGAGATCGCGGAACCGACCCTGCAGACGCGCAGCATCGAGTTGCTCTGGCTGTGATTTGCGCCGATGAGCGAGATCGCGAAGACCCATCAGGAACCTGCGATCGTGTCGGCGAGCGCCTTGTCGAGTGACGATTCTTCCATCGGTCCAAGATGAGTGTTGGCTGCTCCCTTCGGCGACACAAAGACCCATGCCGGCTGTGCTGGCACACCGAAGCGGCTGAACAATTCGCCGGTGCTGTCGTTCATGTTTTGGAACGTGAGCCCATGTCGGTCGATGAACGCCTGCATCGACGGTTCGTCCCCATTCCATGCCACACCCACGATGGTGATCTTGCCAGCCCACTTCTTGCTTGTCGCCTCGACCGAGGGCGCTTCACTGTTGCAGATGCTTCAACCAGGGGCCCAGAACCAGAATGCGACTGGCTTTCCGGCCAAGGTTGCGGCGTTGAGTTGTGACCCGCCGACGAGTGGCGCCGTGAAGGCAAGGAGATCGGCAGAGGCGGTTGGGGTTGTGTCTGCGGGGGTCAAGGCGGCGGGGGTCAAGGCGGCGGGCACCGAACCGGCACCGCTGGAACCTTCGGGGCGCTTGGCGCCCGAGTCTCCGCAACCGCCAACCCACAACAGGACGCTGACAAGGCCGAACACGCCGACGACACGAGAACGAAAAGCTGGCACGGCCATGGACCACAACCCTACCGACCAGTTTGGTAGGTGTGTGGTCATGCTGTTCGTAGCCTGTGGCGAATGAAGACCCGAACGTTGCTTCTCCTGGCGGTGGCGTGCGGACTCGTCATTCTGGTCGCAGGCAGCATCAAGCTCTTTCTTCTCACCGATGAGACACCGCCGCCCCACCTCGCAGTTGGTCAAAGCACACAGATCGGCGATATGAGGGTGAGGGTGCTCTCGGCCCAACGTCGTAACGACCTCATGCTCGTGTCCGTCGAGCTCGTCGGAGCCGACGATGCCAACGGAGCAACCACGTGGGTTTTTGGGGCGGGGGCCAACGCCAACCTCTTGCCAGTGGCCCCACCTGCCGACGCTGGCTCAGCGTGCGGAGCGACCAAAGCCGCCGAGCCCACCACGTGTGTGTTGGCGTTTCGCACCACCGACGCCCGCGGTGTCCTGCGCTATGAGCGAGCCCAGGAACACCGCATCTGGGACATCGTTGGCACATAACATCGGCACATAACAGTTGCTGGTAGTAACCCCCTTCGGGGTGACGACGTGGTGGCTGATGTTGACTCGCCAGCTACGGTAGCAATCGAAGATCTCGCCCTGCGCGAGCAACGTGTGGAGGTGGTCCGTCTGGCCGAGCAGTTCGATCTCGTGATCATTGGGGGTGGCCCCGGAGGCTACGGCGCTGCGCTCTACGGAGCATCTGCGGGTCTCAACGTTGCCCTTGTCGAGAAAGATGTTGTGGGCGGCACGTGTCTGAACCGGGGATGCATTCCGGCGAAGGCGTTCCTCGAGACGGCGTCTGTGCATCGACATGTCGCGCATGCGGCCGAGTTCGGTATCGAATCAAGCGCACCCACCGTCAACTTCGCGGTCACCCAGGCGCGCAAGCAGAAGCTTGTCGACGGTCTTGTCAAGGGTGTCAGTGGGTTGATGAAGAGCCGCAAGGTCACCTACTACCTCGGCTCTGGCTCGCTTGGGCCGGATCGGACGGTCACGATTGCGCTCGCCGACGGGGGCACGGCGCAGGCCCAGGGCCGCGCGGTTGTGCTTGCGGCAGGCTCAGTGCCGCGGACGATCCCTGGGTTCGATCGGGGCGGGCCGATCATGACCAGTGACGAAGTATTGATGCTCAACTACGTGCCGGCGCGTCTTGCGGTGATCGGAGGCGGTGCGATCGGGTGCGAATTCGCGTCCACATTTGCCGATCTCGGATCCACCGTCACCATTCTCGAAGGCTTACCGAAAATCTTGCCCGGGCTCGACACCGACCTTGCCAACGTGGTGGTGCGCAGCTTCAAGAAGAAGAACATCGACATTCGCACGGGTGTCACCGTCAACGGTCACAGCCCTCAGCCGACTGCCGATGGAAGAGGCAGCACTACTGTCCACTTCGGCGACGGCGAAACACTCGATGTTGATGCCGTCATCGTGTCGGTCGGTCGTCGTCCCTATGCGGATCAGCTCGGGCTTGCGGGCACGCGGGTGATCGTCAACGAACGGGGCTTCGTCGAGGTCGACGACCTCTGCCGTACAGGCGAGCCAGGTGTGTATGCGATCGGTGATCTCATCAACACACCGCAACTTGCGCACGTCGCCTATGCCGAGGCCATTCTGGTCGTGAAGCGCTTGCTCGGTGAGAATCCGATGCCGGTGCGCTACGACCGCGTTCCGTGGGCCATCTACTGCCATCCCGAAGTGGCGTGGGCGGGTCTCAGCGAAGACGGTGCCCGCGAGGCCGGGTTCGACATTGTGGTCGCGAAGCATCAGTTCCGAGCGAACAGCCGTGCACAGATCATCGGCGAGATCGATGGTCTCGTGAAGATTGTCGCCAAGAAGAACGCCGATGGCAGCGCCGGGCAAGTCCTGGGTGTGCACATGGTGGGTCCTTGGGTAACAGAACAGCTCAGCGGCGGTTACCTTGCCGTGAACTGGGAAGCAACCGTGGCCGAAGTGGCCGAATTCATACAGCCTCACCCCAGCCTGAGTGAGCTGTTCGGTGAAACGATGTTGTCGCTCACCGGGCGTAGCCTCAACAGCTGAGTCACACGCCTGGTCTACATGGTCTGGAGAGGAAAGAATGGCTGATATCACATTGCCCCAACTCGGCGAGACGGTGACTGAAGGAACCATTACGCGCTGGTTCAAAAAGGTCGGCGACACGGTCGCGCTCGATGAGCCGCTGTTCGAGGTGTCAACCGACAAGGTCGATACAGAAGTACCGGCGCCGATCAGTGGCGTCCTCACCGAGATTCGCGCGCAAGAGGGCGACACCGTGCCCGTGGGGGCAATCATCGCCGTCCTCGGCAATGCCGACGCTGCTGTTGCGCCGCCGCCCGTCGAGCCGGCGCCTGCTGCTGTCGTCGAGGCGGCGCCCGCTGCTGTCGCCGCTGCCCCTGTGGTCGAGGTGGCGCCTGCTGCTGTCGCCGCTGCACCTGCCGCTGTGGTTGCTGCACCCGTCGTGGCGGCTCCAGCGCCAGCACCGATCGTTGAAGTCGTGCCAGCACCCGCTGCAGTTGCCGAGCCAGCGCCTTCGGCGACAGCCGCGCCCACACGTGCGGCGGTCGTGCCGATGTTGGTCGACGACAACCGTCTGCTCTCGCCGGTGGTGCGTCGCCTCGTGAGCGAACACAACATCGACACGTCCACACTCGTGGGTTCCGGCCCCGGTGGCCGTATCACCCGCGAAGACGTGCTCGACCACATCGATGGCATCGCCACCCGCGCCGTGCCAACAGTGGCGCCCGAGCCCGTCGCCGAGCCGGTCCCCGTCGCCGAGATCGCCGAGCCGGTCCCCGTCGCGGAACTGCGTGTCGTTGAGCCGACTCCTGCACCAGTTGCGCCTGAGCCAGCTGTTGTCGCGGCTGCACCTGCGACAGTGGCGCCTG
>JAYTWP010000121.1:0-24080 GCA_043743395.1 Actinomycetota bacterium
CACATCGAGGCCATCGCTGACACACTGCGCGACATTCGCCCGATGGCGGCAGCATTCGAACGGCAATACGCACGCAACCTCGACGGCGAGCACACCAAAGGCGACATCGGCAAGCGCGCCATGCTGGAAGCGATCCGCGAAGACATCAACCGCTTCCGCGATGAAAAGCAGGTGGACCGTCTCGTGATGATCTGGTGCGCCAGCACCGAGATCTTCATCGAGCCAGGACCGGCGCACATGAACCTCGAGTCGTTCGAAGCTGCGATCGACGCGAACGATCCGATGATCGCGCCATCAATGCTCTATGCCTACGCCGCGATTCTCGAGGGCGTCCCGTTTGCCAATGGCGCACCGAACCTTGCGGTTGACACGCCCGTGCTGCGCCAACTCGCGACCGAGCGCAATGTCGCCATCTGCGGCAAGGACTTCAAGACCGGTCAGACACTGATGAAGACCGTGCTCGCCCCAATGCTCAAGGCCCGTCAGTTGGGTCTTGCTGGTTGGTACAGCACCAACATTCTCGGCAACCGTGACGGCGAAGTGCTCGATGCTCCCGAGAACTTCAAGACCAAGGAAGAGTCAAAGCTCGGTGTCCTCGAAGACATCCTCGAGCCCGCGAAGAACCCCGATCTGTACGGCAACGTGTTCCACAAGGTGAGCATCAACTACTACCCACCCCGTGGCGACAACAAAGAGGGTTGGGACAACATCGACATCTTCGGATGGCTTGGCTACCCAATGCAGATCAAGGTCGACTTCCTCTGCCGCGACAGCATCCTGGCAGCGCCGCTCGCGCTCGACCTCGTGCTGTTCTGCGACCTCGCGCAACGCGCCGGTCTCGGTGGCATTCAAGAGTGGCTGAGCTTCTATTTCAAGAGCCCGCAAGTGGCACCCGGCCTCTATCCAGAACACGACCTCTTCATCCAGCTCACGAAATTGAAGAATACGTTGCGGTGGATCATGGGCGAAGACCAGATCACGCACCTTGGTCGCGAGTACTACGACGAAGTCTGATTCCGACGCGCGCACGTTCTTGGCCAAGGCGCACGAGATCAGGACGACGGCGTCTGACCCGCCAGGATCGTTGCCAACAATGGTGAATCGAGATTCCCTCCGGTGAGCACCACCCCAACACGCTTGCCGCGTTGAACGTCACGCTCAGCAAGCAGTCCAGCAAGCGACGCCGCTCCTGCCGGTTCAGCGATGTTGTGCGTCGTTGAGTACATCAGGCGCAACGCTGCGGCGCACAGATCTTCGCTCACTGTCACAATGCGCTGCGCGCCTTTGACGATGATCTCGATTGCCGCCGGATCAGGTACTCGACACGCCACGCCATCGATGAACGTGTCGGCCGTGTCGGTACTCACCGCAGTGCCGGCGGCAAACGACAGCGCCGTCGCCGGTGCCCGCTCGGCGACCACCCCCACGATCTCGGTGCGTAGACCGAGCAGATCGCGTACTGCGATGTGGGCGCAGATCCCCGAGCCAAGTCCGACAGGCACATACACGGTGTCGAGATCGGGAGCACCCACCAAGAACTCTCGGGCATAAGTGGCCACACCGATCACCAGGTCCGGGTGAAACGACGGAACCATCTGCAACCCACGCAAATCAGCGAGCTGCATGGCATGTTCGCGAGCAGCCTGGAAGTCATGGCCGTACTCGATCAAGGTGGCACCGAAACCGCGCATCGCGGCGTTCTTATCGACACTATTGCCAACCGGCGCCACGATCGTGACATCGAGACCGAACGTTCGCCCGGCGAACGCCAAGCTCTGCCCGTGGTTGCCACGGGTCGCGCTGATCAGACCCGTGGGCTGCGATTGCTCACGCGCATATCGCTCGGCATAGACGAGCCCACCGCGCACCTTGAAGGCTCCAGTTGGGGTGTGATTCTCATGCTTCACCCAGACCTCGGCACCGACCGCGTCGGCCAAGAGCGGCCAGGCGAACTGGGGCGTCGGCGGCACGTAGCGACCGACGAGCGCCGCGGCGACATCGAGTTGCTCGAGAGTGAACTGCGCGGACACGCCACTCACTGTTGCACACCGTCGGTGACAACTCGACTCACGCGTTGATCGTGAGCTTCGCAAGGAACGGACTGCACGAGTTGCTCGTGAAAGCAGACACCGACCGTGACGCAATCGTGTCGGAGCTGAGGCAGGTAACGGTCGTAATAGCCACCACCCTGCCCGAGTCGGCGGCCGTCGCCGGTGAAGGCCAACCCCGGCACGACGACAACGTCGAGCATGGTCGGTTCGACCGCCGCTCCAATGGGCTCGGGTATCCCGTAGGCGCCTGGCTCCATCGGGACACGAGGGTCGTGATGAACGGCGACCATTTCCTCATGCAGCACTCTTGGCAGATAGACGATCGCGTGGCGGCGTTCCAATTCCTCGATGAGCTCACTCGTGTCCGGTTCACTGCCAACTCCGACGAAGGCCAACACGTTCAGGCCGCCTACCCCAGCCGGTCCCAGCGATTCCAGAAGTGAAGACCACAGTCGCTGCGTTCGGGCCTCACGATCGATGAGGGCCGCGCGAGTTCTGCGCATCTCCGACCGTTGCTGTCGCTTGGGATCGCTCATACATCTCCACCTTGGCACCGCTACAGTCCCAAGTGATGTCTATCTCAGCAGAAGAGTTCGATTCGGCCCACTTTCGCCAGGTGCTCGGGCATTTCCCAACAGGTGTCACCATCATCACCGGCATGTCGGGCGACCAACCAGCCGGGTTCACGATCGGGTCGTTCACGTCGGTATCGCTCGATCCCCCACTCGTTGGTTTCCTTCCCCAGGTGAACAGCGACACGTGGGCCGCCATCGCCCCGTCAGGACGATTCTGCGTCAACGTGCTCGGCGCGCATCAGGGTGCCGAGTGTTGGCGCTTCGCGAAGAAGGGCGTCGACGATCGTTTCTCCGAGGTTGCATGGCACCCGGGGATCACGGGCTCACCAATCATCGACTCCGCGATCGCTTTCATCGATTGCGAGATCGAGGTGGTGCACGAAGTGGGTGACCACTACTTCGTCGTTGGCAGGGTGCTCGCAATGAGTCACTCCGAGGACGACCCCAAGCCGCTGCTTTTCTTCAAAGGCAAGCTCGGCGGATATCAGATTCACGAATGATCAGGCGCCGCTCCGGGCTGGCACTCGCTCTGGACGCCGTTGCCGTCGTCGTGTTCGTGGCGATTGGCCGCCGGACGCACGATGAAGGCGGCAACGTCGTCGCTGGCGCGGCCAGGGTCGCTGCGCCGTTCCTGATCGCGATGGCGCTCGGCTGGCTCATTGGCCGAACGTGGCGCGATCCATTCGGCCTTGCTACCGGAGCCATCGTGTGGCTCGTCACCGTGATCGCCGGACTCCTGTTGCGTCATTTCTTATTCGATCGCGGCACCGCGACACCATTCATCATCGTTGCGACCGCAACCCTGGGCACGTTCATCATGGGCTGGCGAGGGATCGCCCGGTGGCGCCTCGAACGTTCAGCCCCAGAAGATTCAGCCCCCGCACGTTCAGCCGAGGTTTGACGAACGCGGATACTCGTCGGCTGGATCGGTCACGACATTGACCAGATACGGCACACCCGACGCAAAAGCCCTGCCGAGCGCTGGCCCGATCTGCGCAGCGTCGGTGACGAGTTCGCCCGCACCACCAAGTGCTCGTACCACCTCGTCGTACCGACATGCGGGCTGCAAATCACAGGCCATGTCCCAGCCGTAGATGGCTTGCATCGGGTGTTTCTCGAGGCCCCACATTCCGTTGTTGCCCACCACCATCACAACCGGCAGCCCATGGCGCACGAGTGTGTCTGCGTCCATCAGGCTGAAGCCGGCCGCGCCATCACCCAAGAGCAGAACGACCTGGCTCGACGGACGCACGACACGGGCTGCTGTTGCATAGCCGAGCCCGTTGCCGAGACATCCGTATGGCCCAGTGTCGAGCCAGCAGCCCGGCTGCTGAACTTCAATGAACTTGCCGGCGTACGAAGCAAAATCGCCACCGTCACAGATGACAACGGCGTCGTCGGCGAGTCGCTTGCCGAGCTCACCGTAGATACGGCTTGGCTTGATCGGAGAGCTGTCTGCGTCAAGCAGCGCCGCGTCGGCCGCGCCGGCCTTTTGCTCGGCACCGCGTAGTTCGGCGATCCAGTCCTCGCGATTGCGGCGCTCGCCCGTGAAATCGGCGAACGCACGCAGCGTCAACTTCGTGTCACCGGCGACCGTGGACACAGCAACGTGCGACGCGCGTTGGGCGTCGCTGTCCACGACGTGGGCAACCTGGGCGTGGCCAAAGCGGCCGAACCCAAGTCGAAAATCGAGTGGTGTCCCGAGCACGACGACGAGGTCGGCGCGTTGTTTCAGTAACCCACGCGTTCGGAGAAAGGCCAACTCGTGCGAGGCCGCAAGCATGCCGCGACCGAGACCGTTGAAGAACACTGGCACGCGCAGATGCTCGACCGCGGCACGAAGTTCGGTCCACGCACCATCCCAGTACACGTCACTACCGACAATGAACGCCGGGCGCTCGGCCATTGCGATCATCGCAACAAGCGCAGCGACCTCGGCGTCATCGGGCGCCTTGCCGGTACCGACGCATTCATCGACATCGGGCAGATCACCCGACGATGGACCGAACACGTCGAGTGGAAAATCGAGAAACGTGGGCCCCCGGTGAGGCGTCATCGACAGGCGTGCTGCCGCATGCACCATTTGCCCTGCCATGGTCGAGTCTTTGACAGTGAGCGCGGACTTCATGATCGACTGGACCACCGGCACGTGATCCATCTCCTGCAATGATCCCGAGCCCCAGCGACCCTCTGGAGCGCGACCGCCGAGCACCACCAGCGGCGACCCATTGAAGTACGCCGAAGTCATCGCCGACACGCCGTTGGTGATGCCGGGGCCGGCCGTCAGAGCCGCAAAACCGGGCCGCCTCGTGAGCTTGGCATATGCCTCCGCGGCGAAGGTGGCGGTCTGCTCATGTCGCACGTCTACCACGCGCATGCCTTGATTTCGTGCGGCGTCGTACAACGGCCAGATGTGTCCACCGTTGAGCGTGAACATCACATCGGTGCCAAACCCCAACATCGCCGCGACGGCCTGTTCGCCAGCATGTCCATCAATCGTCGTTCCCATGTGCACACCGCTCTCGATTGTGGCTGCGTGTTCTACAGCGTGTTTGTGATGGCTCCGGTCTCGGCACCTTGAACCAACTTGGCGTACTTACCCAACACACCGCTCGTGTAGCGCGAGCGGTTCGGCACCCAACCCTTACGGCGCTCGGCAAGTTCATCGTCGGTCACGAGCAGGTCCAAACGGAAGTTGTGCACATCCACTCTGATCCGATCGCCGTCGTTGACGAACGCGATAGGTCCACCATCAACAGCCTCAGGTGCGACATGACCGATGCAGAAGCCCCAGGTTCCGCCACTGAAGCGGCCGTCAGTGACGAGCGCACAGTCGGCACCGCGGCCGACACCCTTGAGTGCGCCGGTAATAGCGAGCATTTCGCGCATACCCGGACCGCCCTTGGGGCCTTCGTAACGGATGACGATGACTGTGCCCGGCTGGATGGAACCGCTGAGGATCGCGACCATCGCGTCGTCCTCGCCGTCGAACACGCGGGCCTCACCCTCGAACAACATCTGATCGCGGCTCAGACCGGCGACCTTGACGACCGAACCTTTCGGGGCGAGCGAGCCGGTGAGCACGTTGATGCCGCCTTCGCTGTGCAACGGCTGGTCGAGCGGATAGACGACGACTCCGTCGGGAGCCGGCGGGTCGATGTCTGCGAGGTTCTCTGCCATCGTCTTGCCGGTCACGGTCATCACGTCGCCGTGCAACAACCCAGCATCGAGCAGATGCTTCATGACAACAGGGACACCACCGACGCGATCGAGGTCGCTCATGTGGAACTTGCCGCCTGGCTTCATGTCGGCAATGTGGGGCACCTTCGCTGCGATGCGATTGAAGTCTTCGAGCTCGAGCGTCACCCCAGCTTCGTTTGCCATCGCGAGCAAATGCAGAACAGCGTTGGTGGACCCACCGAGCGCGCTGGTAACTGCGATGGCATTCTCGAACGCCTTCTTGGTCATGATCTGGCGCGGTGTGATGCCAAGGCGGATCAGGTTGACGACTGCTTCGCCAGCAAGCACTGCGTCGTCCTCGCGGCGACGGTCGACAGCGGGCGGCGAAGCGCTGCCTGGCAAACTCATTCCGATCGCTTCAGCAATCGAGCTCATCGTGTTGGCGGTGAACATGCCTCCACAGGCGCCTTCGCCGGGACAGGCCTTGCGCTCGATCTCGCCGAGTTCATGTTCGGTGATCGTGCCGAGCGCGTAAGCACCCACGGCCTCGAACACGCTGGTGAGGTCGAGCGCTACGCCATTGTGATTACCGGGCAGGATGCTGCCGTTGTAGACAAACACGCTGGCCAGATCGAGACGGGCCGCAGCCATGAGCATCGCCGGAATGCTCTTGTCGCAGCCGGCGAGCCCGACGAAACCATCGAGTCGTTCGGCATGCATCACGCACTCGACCGAATCGGTGATGACCTCACGGCTGACGAGCGATGCGCGCATACCCTCGTGGCCCATACTGATGCCATCGCTGACGGTGATGGTGCCGAACTCCATCGGGAAGCCACCGGCACTGCGCACACCCTCCTTAGCCCGCTCGGCCAGCTTGCGTAGCGTCATGTTGCAGGGTGTCACTTCGTTCCAGGCGTTCGCGATGGCGATCTGCGGCTTGTCCCAGTCGGCGTCTGTCATGCCAACAGCGCGCAGCATGGCTCGCGCCGGCGCCTTTCGAAAACCATCGGTGACGTCGCGGCTGCGGGGTTTGATGTCAACGGGCGTGTCGGGCGAATCGGCCATGCCGCCACGGTAGCAATCGTTGGGTCACGATGATGAGTCCGTTCGCCACCATTAACCTCCGAGCTGTGCTACCCGACGATTCGATGAATCCCGCTGTCCAACCCGCCGACATCCTTCTGGCAATGGAACGGATCCAGCGACACATCCGCGCGACTCCACTGATCGATGTGCAAAGTGGCGAGCTCGGCCTCGCGTTCGGGGTCACCCTCAAGCTCGAACTCATGCAGCACGCAGGCTCGTTCAAGGCTCGCGGCGCGTTCAATCGCGTGCTTGCGGCCGCGGCCGCGGGCGAGGTCGGACCGGCGGGGCTCATTGCCGCGTCGGGTGGGAATCATGGCGCCGCGATTGCCTTCGTTGCACGCAAGCTGGGATATTCGGCCGAGATCTTCATGCCCTCGACGAGTCCCACCATCAAACGCGAACGTATTGCGAGCTACGGCGCAACGGTCCACGTCGTCGACGGCTACTTCGATCAAGCGCAAGCGGCAGCGACCGTGCGCCAGCAGGAATCCGGTGCGCTCAGCGTGCATCCTTTCGAACACGTCGATGTCATCGCTGGTCAGGCAACGATGGCGATGGAACTCGATGATCAGCTCGATGGTTACGACACCCTCGTGGTGGCCACCGGAGGCGGTGGCTTCATTGCCGGACAGGCCGCGTGGGTACAAGATCGCCGACGCGTCGTGAGCGTCGAGCCCACGACAAGCTGTTGTCTGTTCCAGGCGAAACAGAACGGTGCCCCTGTTCCTGTCAGCGTCAGCGGCATCGCAGCAGACTCGCTGGGCAATGGTCAGATCGGCTCGCTTGCCTGGTCGATCGCTCGCCATTTCGTCGACGACGCGGTGCTCGTCGACGACGATGACATTCGCAACACGCAGCGCGCGTTGTGGGACGAACTCAGGTTGGTCGTCGAACCCGGTGGCGCCGCTGCGCTGGCCGCACTGCGTACTGGCGCCTACACACCGGCCAAAGGTGAGCGTGTCGTGGTGGCGGTGTGTGGAAGCAACTGCAACCCGAGCACAGTCACAGGTTGAACACCTGCACAGCGTTGTCACGGAGGAACTTCGGCCACACATAATCCCGAAACGGCACCTCGCGTAGCTCGGCCACGATCCGATCGAGCGACAGGCCCATTGGGTAGTAACCCGCATACATCACCTTGTCGAGACCACGCGTGTTGGCATACTCAACGATTTCGCGCGGAAAGTACTTCGGCGCGAACGCGCTCGTCATGTAATACAAGCCCGGCCACTTGAGCATGAGTTTGACAGCGAGTTCCTGCCACGGCTCAGCCCCGTGACGCATCACGATGCGAAGGTCGGGGAAGTCGTAGCACACCTGATCGAAGTGCTCGACGTGCTGGCACAACATGGGCACCCGTGGCCCCGGCACCCCGGCGTTGATGATCACCGGGAGATCGAGTTCGACACATGTGGCATAGAGCGGGTAGTAGAGGTGGTCGCTGACCGCTACTTGCGGAAGACATCCAGATGGAAATGACGTCACCGCTTTGATGCCCCATTCCGAATGGGCATGGCGTATCCGGCGCAGGGCGGCCCTGATGTCGTTCGGGTCGGCATCGATGCACGGAATGATCCGATCGGGATGGTCCTGTAGCGCACGGACCGACTCGTCCGAACCCATGTGGACCATCCCCCGGGCAACCCCACACCGATCCATGTCGGCAAGGAGCATGCGCACGGTGTCCGTCTCGGCGCCGACGTCAGATGGCACCTCGGTGAACATGTATTGCGCAGGCATCGCCATTGTCTTGGACTCGGCATCCTTCACCGCCCCGGCGAGGAACTGGTAGTGATCGGCGGCGTTCTTCTTCGGGAAACCGATCATCAGATCGATGATGCCGATCTGGTCGAGAGGATGGCTCATGGGCGCACCATAGATGTGGGCTTGGCTACGTTTGCAACTGTGGCACAGGGATCAGCGAAAGGTCGCGACAAGAACGCAAGCAGGGGCTCAACGCTGGCAACGGTGCTGCTGCAACAGGCCGGCGTTGCGTTCACCGTGCACGATTTCGGGCACGATCCCACTGAACGCAACTACGGTGCTGCAGCCGCCGCTGCACTTGGGGTCGAGCACGCGCGAGTGTTCAAGACCCTCCTCGTCGAAGTCGACGGCGTCGCGACCGTACCTGGCGTCACGCCAGGCAAGGTTGCCGTCGGCATCGTGCCGGTCAGCGGCCAGCTGTCATTGAGGGAACTCGCCGCGGCGACGGGGGCCAAGCGTGCCGAGATGTGCAATCCAGCCGTGGCTGAACGTCTGACCGGCTACGTCGTCGGAGGCATCAGCCCCTTCGGGCAGCGCAAACTGCTCCCGACCGTCATCGATGAAAGCTGCCTCAAGTTCGCCACGATCTTCGTCAGCGGTGGCAAACGCGGCTTCGACATCGAGATCGCGCCGAACGATCTCATCGCCGTGCTGCACGCGATAACGGCCCGGATCAGCACGACGCGCTAGTTCGACATACGCCGCTGAGTCTCCTCGCGGCGTCGTAACGCCTCGATATGCACGATCCGGCTCCGCGACGACGGGTGAGTGATGTGGAGGTCATCGCGAAGAGAGGTCGCTGCAGCATCTCGTTCCTTGGCGGCCACCCGCCGAAGCGCCGTTGCCAATTCTCTTCCGAACCCCATCTCGACGGCGCGTCGGTCGGCCTCGAGTTCGGAACCTTTGCCGATTCTGTTGGCGAGACGATTGCTCAAAACCAACGCAGCGAGAAACGCCCAAGAAACAACGGTGAGTACTCCGCTGATCAAACGACCAACGGCGGTGAGGGCCGAGGAATGACTGACGAATGTCCGCGTCGCGGCCACCGCAACGTTTTGCAGGAAGAAACCCACCCGCGCCAGAACGAAAATGGGAAGACTGAGCCATTGTCTGAGCGTGAGCGCCACGGTATGCAGCCCGAGGTGATGAGCGATCTCATGTGCCAACACACCTGTCATTTCATCGCGTGGCAACGCTTCGATCGCGTACGAGGTGACAATTAAGAGACTGCCGCCGCACGCAAATGCATTCAGTTCATCTGAATCCAACACTGCGAGTGCAAAACGGCGGCGAGGAATACCGAGTTGCTGAGCAACGCTGCGCCACGCGGGCTCCAAGCGACGTGCCTGCTCGGGTGAGGCGCGCCGCGCACCGAGCATTCTCATCACCAGAACGGTCTGGAGCGGTCGCCAAAACATCACAACCACCGCGGCCAAATGGAGCCCCGCAAATGCCCAGAACCCGATATGCCACCAGAATTGCACCGGCAGCCAGAAAACGGCGAGCGATACGAGCCACGTCGGGATAATCGCGACGACCGGCAACACCGCCGTCAGCGAAGACCGTTCGACCGAACGCTCCGCGCCGCGATAGGGGCTCATGTGGACCCCTTCATTCGTCGAATATGGCGTGTGTTCACCTGCCAACAATCTAGGCCATCGATCGACAGCACTGACCGGGCATTCATCTACGGCCCGTCAACTTGAGCCACAAAAAGTGATGAATTCGGAAAATTTCAACTGCGCAGCGCGGTGCCTGACCACCGACCGTCTATCTCGTGGACCTATTGTCAAGCTTGAGGAAAGAAGGTCGCCTATCCGTGCACCGATTTCCAATGTTGACTAATCTTTAGCTCTCACTGGGATACAGGCCCAAATATGTCCTGTCGGAAGCCAACAAAGCCCTGTCGGAAGGAGGCGCGAGATGGCTATTGACACCACCACAGACTACTCGCGCACGTCGCCCGACTCGGTTCGTGAACTCCTCGACCGCGCGAAGGTGATCGAGCTCGACGATCCAGACGTCTCGCGTACTCTGGTCCAGCAAGCCCGAGTGCTCGCCCACGCCCGCGGTGACGAAGCGGGCGAGGCCGAGAGCTTGTATCACCTCGCCAGTCTCGCCTACTACAGCGGTCACGCCGACGAAGCGTTCGGCGTGGCGGTCGACGCGCGCGATCTCGCGCGTAAGGCAAATGCGGTCGTCATCGAAGTGTGGGCGCTGAACCTGATGGGCATCGTGCACATGAACGCCGGCAACCACAGCGAGGCGCTCTCCTGCTGCCTGCGTGGGCTAGAGCAGTACCGCACCACCGATCATCGGATCAACGAGGGCACGCTGCTCAACACTGTGGCCTCGATCCATCATTCGCTCGGCGACACCGACCGCGCCATCGTCACCTACGAGGCAGCGCTTACTGCCAACCGGCCCTTGGCCCGGCCGGACGTGGACACGATCACGCTCACCAACATGGCTCAGATTCGCGCTCAGCGAGGCGAGTTCTTCCTCGCTGCGAGTCTCGGGGAGTCGGCGCTCGAACTCGCACGCGAACATTTGTCCAGCTTCGTGCCCGATGTCCTGGCCAACCTCGGCGAGGTGTACTCGAGCTTGCACGACCCGGCCCGGGCGGCTCAGTGTTTCGACGAGGCCCTGTATCTCATCGACGAGCGCACCTTGCGTGGGCCGATGCCGACCCCGACCACTATCACCAACGTTCGCATGGCACGCGCCAAGGCGTCGTTTGCCGACGGTGATGTAGCCCACGCCGAGATCGATCTCCTCAAGGTCGTCGAGGTTTCGAAGCAAGCAACGCTGCCGGCAATGGAACTCAGCGCACATGAGCTGCTCGCCAAGGTGTATCGCCAGCTCGGCCGTTTCGAAGAGGCACTCACACATCAAGAGACGCGATTCGATCTGCATCAGGACCTGTTCAATCAGGGCACCGATCTGCGCATCAAGACGCTGCAGATCGCACACGACACCGAAAATGTGCGCCAGCAGGCCGAGATTCTGCGGTTGCGGACCAGCGAACTCGAAGCACTCGTGCGTGGCCGCACCTACGAGCTCGAGGAGTATCAGCTCGAAGCTTTCCAGCGTCTCGCCGTTCTCGCCGAGTTCCGCGATACCGACACGGGCGAGCACACCATTCGCGTCGGCGACATGTCTGCCGAGATCGCGCACTACCTGCATGAAGATCCCGAATGGTGCGAGCAACTTCGCCTAGCCGCCCGCCTGCACGACATCGGTAAGGTCTCCGTGCCGGACGCGATCTTGCTCAAGCCAGGTCCGCTGACGGCGGAGGAATTCGAAGTCATGAAGTCGCACACAACGGTCGGTGCGCAGATCCTCTCCGGGAGCACGTCGCTTCTCATTCAGCTCGGTGCTGTCGTTGCGCTGAATCACCACGAGCGTTGGGACGGCACGGGTTACCCGTCGGGCTTGGCGGGCACCAACATCCCACGATGCGGCCGCATCGTCACTGTTGCAGACGTCTTCGATGCCCTGACCAGCGAACGGGTGTACAAGCACGCCTGGACCCAAGCCGATGCGCTCAGCTACATCATCGGTGCACGGGGATCGCAGTTCGAACCCGAGATCGTGGATGCATTCATTGCCGTGGTCGTGAATCGAAATCCTGAGCTTCAAGAGGTCGTCGACGCCCGCGCAGCGATGCCTTCGCGACCCAACAGTTGACGCGTAACTCCCCCTACACTCGCCACAATGGGCGCCACGCGTACGGAACGAATCGAGCTTCACACGCGCAATCCGAAATGGAAGAACGCACCCGTTCGAATCGAGATGCTCGAATGCATCAACTGCGATGCGTGCTTACGTCACTGCCCATCACAGTTTGGGGCGATCTTCAATCATGGAGCTGACGTCGTCATCGTCCCCGAGCTCTGCAGCGGTTGCGACAAGTGTCTGCCAGCGTGTCCGGTGAACTGCATCTACCCTTTCCCGGAGTGGGAACAAGATCGCGCTCCAGAGGAATGGTGGCAACTGCCGCTGTCCAAGGACGACCCCTACATCTGACGAGCCCAACGCCGTTCATCTGCGATAGAACAGTGCCCATGACTCAACCCATTCTTCCTGGCGCCGATGCGTGGTCACATTCCGCCCCCGGTCATCGCGGTGCATTGGTCATCCACGGCTTCACCAGCAACCCGGGTTCGATGCGCGGCGTGGCCGACGCTTTTGCCGCTGCCGGATTCAACGTCGAGCTTCCCCGCCTGCCGGGCCATGGCACCACAATCGAGGATCTGCTCACCAAGCGATGGACCGACTGGAGCGCAGAAGTGGAGGCCGCGTATCAGCGGCTGACCGCTCGCTGCACGTCAGTGGTGGTGGCCGGCCTCAGCATGGGCGGTCTGCTCACGTTGTGGATCGGAACCCAGCATCCAGAGATTGCCGGTCTCGTATGCGTCAACCCCGTCACGCAGCCCCTCGCGCCCGAAGTCCTCGAGATGTTGCAGGGCATGATCGACTCCGGAACCGACGTCATGCCCGGCATCGGTTCTGACATCGCCGACCCGGACTCGAAGGAGGACACATACGAGGGCACACCGCTGCCGCCGCTGTTGAGCATGCTCAACGAAGGAGCGGCCGTCGTGGCATCTGAATACTCGTCGATGAAGATGCCGCTCATCCTCATGAACTCGCCGCAGGACCATGTCGTCGAGCCGGCACAGGCCGAGTACCTCGCCGACAACTATGGCGGACCGCTCACCCGCGTCACTCTCGAGCGCAGTTACCACGTCGCCACACAGGACTACGACAAGGAACTCATCTTCAGCGAGTCGGTTGCGTTTGCGAACAGAGTGACCACAGCGTGAACCGCATCGCAACGATCATCGCCAGCTTGCCGAGCCCGTCGAGCGGCACAATCAACATCGGGCCGTTGCGAATTCATGCTTATGGCCTGATGATTGCCCTCGGCGTCATCGCGGGTGCGTGGCTGATGGGCCGCCGATTCGAAGCCCGAAAAATTGGCACCCGCGACGACGCAAACGCCGTCGCGATGTGGGGTGTGCTCGGCGGGGTCATTGGGGCGCGTCTCTATCACGTCGCCACGGATTGGTCGAAGTTTGCCCATCATCTCGAGAACATCCCAAAGATCTGGCAGGGCGGGCTCGGTATCCCGGGTGGGATCCTCGTCGGAACGCTTGCCGGCATCTGGGCGATGCGTAAGCGCCAAATTCCCGTGGGGGAAGCGCTCAACGCCGCAGCTCCTGCGCTCCCACTCGCGCAATCGATCGGACGTTGGGGCAACTGGTTCAACCAAGAACTGTTCGGCCGCCCGACCACGCTGCCATGGGCGCTACGCGTCAGCGATGCCCAGGCTGCCGCCGCCGGGTATGCGCCAGGCACCACGTTCCACCCGACGTTCCTGTATGAATCACTCGCCAATCTGCTGCTGTGCGGTTTGTTGTTGCTCCTCGATCGGCGTGTCAAAGTCCGCACAGGCCACCTCATGGCGTACTACCTCATGGGCTACGGAGTCATCCGGTTCTTCGTCGAGGGGCTGCGCATCGATGAAGCCCATCATGTCGGTGGTCTTCGATGGAACCAATGGGTAGCGCTCGCAGCCGTCGTCGGCGGCGCGATCTATCTGTTCATATCGTCACGCCACGAACCGGTACTCGTGATCGGCGACGATGTCATCCCGGCCGACAACGACAGCGATTTTGATGACGATTTTGATGACGATTTTGATGACGATGTTGATGACGATGTTGATGACGATCGACCCAACGATTACGACAACGAGGGCTGAGACTGCACCTGAGCCTGAGGAAATGCGCGTAAGCGCGCGGCGAGATCCTCGGGAATCACGGGGTTGAAGTATTCGCCACAGGCGACCTCTGCGGCGGCAATGAACCGAGCAACGCCCGCCGCGCGCCACGGCGACACGATCTCGATATGGAACCAAGCGTCGTCCCACTCACCGCCGCCTGACGGACTCTGCATCAGCCACATCATGTATGGCAGTGGCTGCTCGAACAGAGCATCGAGTCTGGCGAACATGTCCACCAGCAGCTCGGCAAGATCGTCACGACCCTGGTCGGAGAGGCCAGCCAAGTTCGCCACACGCTGGCGGGGCGCGAGCGTGACCTCAATTGGATACGTGGGCGCATGCGGCACGTATGCCTGCCAGTTCCCACTGGTCGCTACCCACCGGTCAGCGGGGTCCGCGTCGGGTTGCCACCCCGCAGAGAAGATTCGCCTCGCCCGATCTGGAACGTGATCGTACGCATAGATCTGACCATGCGGATGGGCGATCGTGGCGCCGACCTCTGGGCCGCGATTCTCGAACACCAAGACGAAGTCAACGTCGTCGCGCGCGGCGAGTTCCGTTGATCGTTGTGTCCACAGATCGACAACCTTGCGCACGCCAGCCACACCAAGCGAGTAGAAGGTGGCGTCGTGGACCGGCGTATAGAGCACCACCTCGCAACGCTCGCCGGGCATCGCTGGCCATCGATTCGGGAACCAGCGCACGTCGTAGTCCTCCGGCGCCTCGATACCACCCGGACAAAACGGGCATCCCGAACTCGGAAGATTGGGACGTGCCTGGCGCGAACCCACCACGTGCACGACCGTGCCAAGGTGGGCATCGACGCGTATGTCGGGGGTTGGCGCGGGCAAGTCGTCACGATCCATTGCAGTCATTGTGCTGCTTGGGGTTCACATCTACCGAACTCGCGTGGCCGTCGGGGAAGATGAACAACCGCACTCTAACCGAACACTTGTTCGATTTCAACCAGACCCAAAACATTTCTACCCGGGTCCTATGAGCATCGGCGTGCCCGAGTAAGACAGACTGCACGCTGATGTCGTCGAGTTCGGGGGTCGGTATGTTGATACATCTCACGGGAGCGAACTCCAGCGTAGTGATCGATCTCAGAACGGGCGTCCCTACCATTCGCCACTGGGGTGCACGGCTCGACGACGACATCGATCTCGAAGCTCTCGTGGCTGCGACGGCACGACCGATCGCGCATGGCGGACTCGACTTCGAAGCGCCGCTCTCACTTGTGCCAGAACACGGCAGCGGATTCTCAGGGCGCCCCGGACTAGCTGGCCATCGGCGCGGCGGCACGTGCTGGGCTCCACGCTTCGAATATGAAGCGCACTCCCTCAACGCCGACGCGAGCACACTCACCGCCTCGGCGATCGATACGGCTGCAGAGCTGCGCGTGACAACCGTTGTGGCTGTCGGCGACGTACTGACCGTCCAGGTCAAGCTCACCAACCTCAGCAGCACGGATCGCTACCTTCTTGATCAACTCAGCATCGCTCTCCCCCTCCCCGCACAAGCACGCGAGATCATGCAGTTCACCGGTCGGTGGACGCGCGAGCTGCATCCCTACCGGGCCCCATTCGACCGCGGTGCAGTGATAGCCGAGAACCGTCGCGGCCGGACATCGCACGAGCACCTCCCACTGTTGTTCGTTGGCGAACAGTCGTTTCGAGAGTGGCAGGGCGAGGTGTGGGGCGCGCATCTCGCGTGGAGTGGCAATCACCACGTGCTCGCCGAGGTGCTGCCTGACGGACGCCGATACATCCAGATGGGCGAACTGTTCCACGCCGGCGAGATAGCTTTAGAACCCGGCGAGAGCTACACCACCCCAGAAGTCGTCGCGACGTACTCGCCGGCCGGGCTCACGCCGGCTTCGTGGGGGTTTCATCGCTCGCTGCGAGCGAGGGCGAGTCACCCGAGTACGCCACGCCCCGTACTGCTCAACACCTGGGAAGCCGTCTACTTCGATCACGACACTGAGCGGCTCCACCAGCTGGCCGATGCAGCAG
Organism: Actinomycetota bacterium; assembly: GCA_043743395.1. GTDB lineage: Bacteria > Actinomycetota > Acidimicrobiia > Acidimicrobiales > Ilumatobacteraceae > WLMZ01. Next base: position 16,466 of record JAYTWP010000121.1, read on the forward strand.
CTGCGTTAGGGATTGAACGATTCGTACTCGACGACGGCTGGTTCGGATCGCGCCGCGACGACCGACGCGGCCTGGGTGATTGGTGGGTTTCTCCCGATGTGTATCCGCAGGGGCTGGCACCACTCATCAATCACGTTCGCGGGCTCGGCATGCAGTTCGGGATATGGGTCGAACCCGAAATGGTGAATCCCGACAGCGAGCTATACCGGGCTCACCCCGAATGGGCGTTGGTCACCGAGGGCTACGAGCCCGTTCTCGGACGTCAGCAGCTCGTCGTCAACCTCGCCCACCCCGATGCATACGCGCACATGCTCGAGGCGCTGGACGCTCTTCTTCGCGATCATGACATCGCCTACGTGAAGTGGGACATGAATCGGGAACACGTACAGGCCAGCGGCCACAACGGTGCGGCTGCGACGCACGCCCAAACGCTGGCCTTATATCGGCTGATCGACGAACTGCGGGTACGTCACCCGGAGGTAGAGATCGAGAGCTGTTCATCGGGCGGCGGACGAATCGATCACGAGATTCTTCGGCGCACCCAGCGTGTGTGGACCAGCGATTGCAACGACGCACTCGAGCGGCAATCCATCCAACGCGGTGCCTCGACGTTCATTCCTCCTGAGGTCATGGGTGCACACGTGGGGCCGACGCGTAGTCACACTACGGGGCGGCGTCACTCGCTCAGCTTTCGAATCGCGACAGCAATGTTCGGACACCTCGGCGTGGAATGGAACGTGCTCGACCTGACTGATGAGGAAAGGTCTGGGCTCGCCGAGGGCATCGCGATCCACAAGCAATGGCGAGCGTTGCTACACGGCGGAGACGTCGTGCGTTTCGATCCGACGAGTGAAGCCGGCCACGCGCATGGTGTGTACTCGATCGATCGTTCCGAGGCCATCGTCGCCTACGTTCAACTCGCCACCGACATGGCGTTGACGCCGCCGCCACTGCGTCTGCCGGGTCTCACAGCCGATCGTCTGTACCGCATCGAACGCGTCGCCCTGCCACACGACAGGTTCGAGCGCGGGCCCGCACGAGCGCAACCAGCCTGGCTGAGCAACGGCATCACTCTGTCTGGCAACCATCTCGCGGCGGTTGGACTACAGCTTCCAGTGATGAACCCAGAGTCGGCGCTGCTGATGTCGCTACGCGCCCAATGACACCAGTCGCGCCGAGGGTCCATTCAGCATGAGGTGATCATGTGAAAGGCTGATCGCATGAGCTTCACGCCGCCGCCGCCACCACCGCCACCACCCGCATCCCCGCCACCGCCACCCGGTCCACCACCAGCCGCCGCGCCACCGCCACCGCCACCGCCGAGCTTTCAGGGCCCGGCGACCGCAATGGCTGGCATCGCGCCTCGACCACAGGTTCGCGTCGCAGCGGCACTCTTGATCGGCGGCGCTGTCGCCCACATCGTTGCTGTGTTCCTGCCATGGTTCCGATACCGGGGCGCGACGCTGAACGGCCGTGATGACTTCCTCAGTACCGACCTCAAGGTGCTGCACAGCCCCGGGAACTTCTGGCTGTTCTTCGGCGCCGTGCTGCTCGGTCTCGGCCTTACGCTGTTCTTTGCCGGAAGGCAGCTCGCCGTTGCGATCATCGCTGTGGTCATGGCCGCTCTTGCCTCATTCTTTTCGCTGATCGGTATTGGCGCAGCAAACGACATGAAAACGTTCGCCGGCGGCGGTACGACAGGCATCGGCCCAACACTTGGCATCCTGGCCGCCCTCGTGGCGTTGGCGGGCGCAATCACTGCGCTGGCAAAGCGCCGCCGATAGGGCCGCGACTTCTCCTTTCACGAGGTCGCGGCCGCCATCGACCCGTAGCATCGTGGGTGTGTCTCAACGGATAACTACCGCCGACGTTGTCAAGGTGGCCAAGCTGGCCCGTCTCGACCTCGATCCAGAAGCCATCGAACGCACCACCACACAACTGGCGGGCATGCTCGAACACTTTGCTGACATCGACGCGCTCGATCTCACCGACGTGCAGCCGATGAACCAGCCGTACCCGCTGACCAATGTCTTTCGTGAGGACGTCATCGCCCACGGACTCGACCGCGACGAAGTACTTGCAGCGGCCCCCGACGCCGACGATGGTCGCTTTCGCGTACCACCAATTCTGGGGTTGGATTCATGAGTACGTCAACATCACCACGAACCGCCGTGCAGATCGCGGCCGATGTCAGATCGGGAACCCTCAAGGCCGCCGATGTGCTCGAAGAACACCTTGCCCGCATCGCCGAGCGCGAGGGCGAGGTGCATGCGTTCAATCTTGTGACGACCAACGAAGCGCGTGTGGCCGCCGCGGCCGTTGATGCGGCCGTGGCCGCGGGTCACGACCCAGGCCCACTCGCAGGCGTCACCGTCGCGCTCAAGGACAACATGTGCACGCGTGGCATCCCCACGACGTGCTCCTCGAAGATCCTCAACGGTTGGAAGCCGCCGTACGACGCCACAGTTGTCAGCCGTCTCGCCGCCGCCGGTGCCGTCACGGTCGGAAAGACGAACCTCGATGAATTCGCGATGGGCTCCAGCACTGAGAACAGCGCGTTTGGCCCGACTCGCAACCCGCATGATCTCAGTCGCGTGCCCGGCGGCTCCAGCGGTGGCAGCGCTGCAGCGGTGGCCGCTGGCTTTTCCAGCGTCAGCCTCGGGAGCGATACAGGCGGATCCATCCGCCAACCAGCAGCGTTGTGCGGCGTGGTCGGAGTCAAACCCACGTATGGCTATGTCAGCCGATACGGCCTTGTTGCCTTTGCAAGTTCTCTGGATCAGATCGGTCCATTTACGTCAACGGTCGAAGACGCCGCGCTCATGCTCGATGTCATCGGTGGACACGACGCTTACGACTCCACGTCGATTCCGGCTGTGCAACCGTCACTGATGAAAGCGATTCAACAAGATGTTCGGGGGCTCCGTGTAGGCCGCATCACCGATCTCCCCGAGGGCGCCGACCCAGACGTTGCACAGCGCCTCGAAGTTGCCTTCGACGCCCTCCGCGCCGCCGGTGCCACGATCGTCGATGTGCAAGTGCCCGCATTCAGCTACGGCCTCACCGCCTACTACCTGATCGCGCCTGCCGAGGCCAGCAGCAATCTTGCCCGCTACGACGGCGTGCGGTACGGCCTGCGCGTAGATGCCAGTGACACCAACGCGATGTACGGCGCCACCCGCGCAGCCGGTTTCGGCGATGAAGTAAAGCGCCGCATCATGCTCGGCACCTACGCACTCAGCGCCGGCTATTACGACGCGTACTACGGCAAGGCCCTGAAGGTTCGCCGACTGATCGCCGATGATTTCGACCGCGCCTATCAGCACGCCGATGTGTTGCTGACCCCAACATCACCGACAGTTGCGTTCCCGTTTGGAGCGAAAGGCGACAATCCGTTCGCGATGTATCTCTGCGACGTGTACACGATTCCCACCAACCTGGCGGGTCACCCCGCGATGAGCGTGCCGTTCGGTACCGGCGCAGATGGCTTGCCCGTCGGCGTGCAGATCCTTGCCGGCACCCTGGGCGAGACACAGATGTTCCGTACGGCCGCAGCGTTGGAGCGAGCGATGGGAGCATCGAAATGAGCCAGACCGAAAGCACCTCCCAAGGCACCACGGGCAGCATGCTGTACACGGCCGGCCCGGCCACCGGCAGCGAGATCTTGGTCGATGGTTGGGAGCTCATCGTGGGCCTCGAAGTGCACGTCGAACTCGCCACCCTTACCAAGTTGTTCAGCGCCAGCGCGAACCGTTTTGGCGATGAGCCCAACACCAACATCGACCCGGTCACGCTCGGCCTTCCGGGCGCGTTGCCGGTACTGAACCGGCATGCCGTAGCGCTCGCGATGCGCATCGGGCTCGCGCTGAACTGCACCATCCAGCCGAGCACGTTCCACCGGAAGAACTACTTCTATCCCGACATGCCCAAGGCGTATCAAATCAGCCAGTACGACCAGCCGATCAACGTCGATGGTTTCTTGGCGCTGCCCGGCGGCAAGAAGATCGGCATCGAGCGCGCCCACCTCGAAGAGGACACGGGCAAGAGCACCCACCTCGGCGGCACCGGCGGACGCATTCACGGCAGCGACTATTCGCTCATCGACTTCAACCGTGCTGGCGTGCCACTCGTCGAGATCGTCAGCCGGCCCGACATCCGCACAGCCGACGAAGCGCGCCAATACGTCACCGAGCTGCGTTCGATTCTCGTTGCCATCGGAGCGAGCGATGCAAAGATGGAAGAAGGCAGTATGCGCTGCGACGCCAACGTCAGCGTGCACAAGCCGGGCACGCCCTACGGCACACGTTGCGAGATCAAGAATGTGAACAGCATCCGTTCGTTGGGCCGCGCGATTGAATACGAAATGCGCCGTCAGATCGATATGAACGACGCGGGCGAAACGGTGCGACAGGAAACGCGTCACTGGGACGAGAACGACGGTCGCACGCACACACTGCGCACAAAGGAAGACGCCGACGACTATCGCTATTTCCTCGAGCCTGATCTCGTGCCTTTGGCACCATCGGCCGAGTGGATCCAAGCGGTGCGTGATGCAATGCCCATGCTGCCCGGCGCACGGCGCACACGTTTGGCAGAGGCCACGGGGCTCCCCGCCGACGCAGAGGCGATCATGGTGGTGGTCGAGCGCGGTCAGGACGACTACGTCCTCGAGGTCGCGACTGCTGGCGGCGATGTCGGCCGCGCACTCGTGCACGTGAAGGAAGGCTTTGCCGACGAAGGCTCCAGGCCGACAGTTCCGCCAGGCGACCTTGCCGGTCTGACTCGCCTCGAGGTGGGCGGAAAGATCACGGCGACACAAGCCAAAACGGTGCTTGCCGAAATCGTCGCTGCCGGTGGCGGCGACGCAGCAGTGATTGCCGCGGCAAAGGGTTTCGAGGCAATGGACACCGATGCGCTCGAGACGATGGTCGATCAGGTCATCGCCGACAATGCAGTGGTGTGGGCCAAGTACTGCGGCGGCGAAGACAAGGCCATGGGAGCCTTGGTCGGTGCGGCCATGAAGGCATCGCAGGGCAAGGCCGACGGCAAACTGGTGACTGCCTTGCTGCAGGCCAAGCGCGCGAGTTAACCGGCGGCCCGCGACCCACCTGCTCAGTCTGGTTGGTTGAGCTCGATCACGTTGCCGCTGGGGTCATTGAGGAATCCCTGGCGACCGGCACCAACAACGTGCGACATACGGAAAGCATCAACTCCGTGGTCCGCCAGTTCGGTGAGCGCTGCCTCGAGATCGGTCACGATGAACGCGAAGTGATTCTCGATGCCAGGCGTGGGCTTGTCGGTGACGATGAGGTGGACCTGCTGCCCGGCAGCTTGTAGCCATGCTCCATCAACACTGAAGTTGGGCCTGTTCGCGACCCGGGTCAGGCCCAGCCAGCCGTAGAACTCGATCGCGGCATCGAGGTCGTGGACTCCGATGGACACGTGCTGAATGGACATTGGTTTCATAGCTCACCCGCCACGACGAGATCGATGGCTCGAGACACAGTTCGATGAAATGCATCGACAGCCATCTCGAGATGTTCGTCCGGCGTGTCTTCTTCTTTGGTGTGACTCAGACCAGCTATCGAGGACGAAAAGATCATGACAGTCGGCACCTCACGCGCCATCTCGCTGGCATCGTGAAGCGCGCCACTGGGCAACTCGACATCGTGACCCTCGACCTCGCGCACGCTGGCGCGGGCCGCGTCCAGCAGCAACGGATGGAAGGGCATTGGCGGGATGCGGAAAATGGGTTCGAACTCGACGGTGCATCCCTCGGCTGTGGCGGCTTCAGCTGCGGCCTGCTTCATCTCGGCGAACATCGCAGCAAGGCTGTCGTGGCTGATGTGGCGCATATCCATCGCAACACGCGTTTCGCCGGGGACAGCGGTCACGACACCCGGCCAACATTGGACATGACCGATCGTGGTGACGCCGTCATGGCGCCGGCCGATCTCGGCCAGCGCGAGAGCAAACCGCGATGCTGCCAGGAAACTGTCGTGCCGCATCGCCATTGGCATGGTGCCCGAATGAGCGGCCTGGCCACGAAAGGTCACACGCTCGCGCTCGATTCCCTGAGTACCTGTAACTGTGCAGATACCGAGTCCCATCGCTTCGAGAACCGGACCTTGCTCGATGTGAACTTCGAGGTATGCCTTCACGTTGTGCAGGCGAGTGCGGGCGCCATCGATCGCGCCCAGATCGACCCCATGCTCGCCAACAACCTGAGCGAGTTGGTTGCCCTCTTTGTCGACCAACGACGCCACCGCGACGGCATCGAGAGAGCCGACCACGGCCGCAGAACCGAACAGGCTGCGACCGAAGCGCGCGCCTTCTTCGTCGGCCCAATCGACGAGAGCAACGGTGACCGCAGGCGTGCCCTGACCGGCAAGGGAACGGAGCAGCTCAAGGCCTGCCATCACACCGAGCGCGCCGTCGAGCCAGCCACCTTTGGGCACGCTGTCGAGATGTGATCCGACGACGATCATGTCGTCGCTACTACCTCGTAAGACGGCCCAGAGGTTGCCCGCTTCGTCGGTATCGACCTCGACAGGCAGCGTGGTGAGCGACTCGCGTAGCAGCGCCCGCGCCTCGAGCCAATCGGGGGTCCAGCACAGTCGGCGGCTGCCCTCGGGCCCACCCGTGCGCGCGTTGAGTTCGCGTAGATCTGCAACCACGCGAGCGGGGTTGTAGCGACCCAGAGCGCCACGATCGATATCGGCACTTGTCATGCTCCGAAACTACCGTCAGGGCGACAGCGCGCGCGTGTCAGACTCTGCAGATGAGCATCGAGATCCGAACTCCGACTGACGATGAATGGGAGCCGATCTGCGTTACAGATGCTCTGGCGTTCGGAATTTCGTACTCGACCGAGGAAATTGCCGAGCGGCGACCGGCGCACGACATCAGTCGATTTCGCATTGCAGTCGATGACGGCCAGATCGTTTCGGTCGCTGGTTCCTACGCGCTCGACGTCACCTTGCCTGGTTCGATCACGGTGCCGATGGGCGGAGTGACATGGGTGTCGACTCTGGCGACACACCGCCGGCAAGGCCTGATGCGGCGCGTCGTCGAGGCAGTGCACGACGACATCGACGAACGCGGCGAACCGCTCGCAACGCTGTCTGCATCAGAGGGTGGCATTTACGAACACGTCAACTACGGCATCGCATCGCGTAGCCGGGTGACATCGATCGACGCTCGGCTCGCCAACATTCGCCCGCAATACAGACCTGACCCGAGCGAGGTGCGCTACATCCACGGCGACGATGTCGTGCCTACGATCAGCGCCATCTGGGATCGCTTCCGCCGCTGCCGCACCGGTGAGGTCAGTCGCTCAGCTGCGTTCGACGACCTGGTCTTCGCGATCCACCAGCGGCCCAACGGCGCACAGAGCGCGGCGTACTACCTGTGTCACACCGATGGCTACGCCACGTATCGTGTCGAGCAGAACTGGAATGACGGACACCCAGCGCACGTCCTGCACCTCATCGAACTCGCGGCCGTCACACCACAAGCTCACGCCGCGCTGTGGCACTCCCTGTTGAGCGTCGATCTCGTCGGCGAGATTCGATCGCGGGCATTGCCCAACGACGACCCGCTCCCCTACCTACTC
>JAYTWP010000122.1:0-4474 GCA_043743395.1 Actinomycetota bacterium
GCAACGGGTTTGATGTCAGCATGGAGGTTTCAGACATGCCGTATCGCTCGAGGATCACCTGATGAGTGCGTCGCTCGAACTCGATATGCGTACTCGCCAACAGTGGCGCCGAGCCACTGATGATCAGCCGCACGGACCGACAGCTGTCGGCCCCAAATCGATCGTCGGCCAACAGCCGCGTGTAGAAGGTGGGCACACCCATCATCACTGTGCTTGCTGGCAGGTGCTCGAGCACGACATCGACCTCGAATCGGGGGCCGAGCACCAATGCGCTGCCACTTGCGATGGCGCAGTTCGTGGCGACGAACAGACCATGGACGTGAAAGATTGGCAGCAGATGCAGCAATCGATCGCTCTGTCCGAAACCCCACGCACGCACCAGCGCGAGCGCATTCGATGTGAGATTGCGGTGACTCACGATCGCGCCTTTGGGACGCCCCGTGGTCCCACTGGTGTAAACCATCGCGGCCGCCGATTCGGGCTGTGGCACGAACGACGGTGACGACGTAGGTTGTCCGGTCGCAGCTGCAAAGAATGAACCATGGCCCGACGAATCGAGCGTGAGCAAGGGCAGCTCGGTTCGCGCCGCGGCGAGGGTCGGATCTGCTACGACCAATGTCGGTGTTGCATCGGCCAACAGGTAATCCAATTCGGATGCAGTCGCGCCCGGATTCAGCGGCACAAGAACTACACCGGCACGGAGGCACGCAAGGTAGGCGACGAGCGCCTCACTGCTCTTGGCCACCTGCAGCGCAACCCGATCGCCGGGCCGGACCCCATGGCCGGCCAACGCATGTGCGAGCTGCGCGGCACGAGACCATGCCTCGCCGTAGGTATATGACGACAGTCCGCAGATGCCATCGATGAACGGCGCCGACGCGGGCGACGACTGCTGCTCGAACAGTTCGATCAGTGTGCGCGGTTCGGTCATCTGCAGTCCATTTTGGGGCTCAGCTGCCGGTGTGCCACGTACTGAACATCACGCCAGCGATCATGGCACACGACCTCTGAGGTACACACGCGCAGGTGGTACTTTTGGGCACTTACTGCTGGAGGTCCGACATGAAGGTTGCGCTGACGATCAACGACTATTTACGCCGGGCGAGTCAGGTCTACCCCGAGCGGATCGCTTTCATCGACGAACCCGATCAGCCCGCGCCGGGTTGGGGCTCGGCCACCTACACCGAAATGGCTGCACGCGCCGCGGCGCAAGCCGCCGGGCTCGATGCGCTGGGCATCGCGGCCGGCGAGCGCGTTGCGATGGTGAGTCACAACTCGGCGCGCCTGCTCACCTCGTTCTTCGGTGTCAGCGGTTCAGGCCGGATCCTGGTGCCGATCAACTTTCGTCTGGTGGCCGAAGAGGTGCAGTACATCGTCAATCACAGTGGCGCACGCATCCTGCTCATCGATCCCGAACTCGAAGACGCACTCGGGCAGGTTCGGTGCGAGCGCAAACTCATTATCGGCACGGCGTCAGACGACGAACTGATGCGCTTCGACCACGAGCCTCGCGCGTGGATTCCCGACGAGGACGCAACCGCCACGATCAACTACACGAGCGGCACCACGGCGAGGCCAAAAGGTGTGCAACTCACGCACCGCAACTTGTGGATCAATGCAGCAACCTTTGGTTGGCACCTCGGCGTGAGCGACCGCGATGTCTATCTCCACACGCTCCCACAGTTTCATTGCAACGGCTGGGGCCTCACCTACGCCGCCACTGGCATGGGCGCACAACACGTGATCCTGCGCAAGGTCGACGGCGTGGAGATCCTGAGTCGAATCGAACGCCACGGCGTCACGCTCGTCGCCGGTGCACCAGCTGTGCTGAACATGGTGCTCGACGCGGCAAAGGATTGGAACGGACCCATCCCAGGGCGCGGCACGGTCCGCATGGTGGTGGCCGGCGCGCCGCCGCCGACCAAGACGATCGAGCGAGCAGAAACCGAGCTGGGTTGGGAGTTCATCCAGATCTATGGCCTCACCGAGACATCGCCGCTGCTCACCATCAACCGCGGCCGCGCCGAGTTCGACGACCTCATGGCGGACCAACGCGCACAACGTCTCAGCCGGGCCGGAGCTCCGGCGCTCGGGATCGAAGTGTCGACGTCGCCAGAGGGTGAAGTGCTCGCCCGCGGCAATGTTGTGATGGAGGGTTACTGGGACCAGCCGACCGAGACCGCCGCTGCGATCCACGCGGCCGGCGATGGTCGGGACTGGTTCCACACAGGCGACGGTGGCTTTCTCGACGCTGAGCACTACGTCACCATCTCTGACCGCAAGAAAGACGTGATCATTTCCGGCGGCGAGAACGTCTCGTCGATCGAGGTCGAAGATGCCGTCTTCAGTCACCCCGAGGTCGCCGAGGTGGCGGTCATCGGAGTGCCGGACGAGAAGTGGGGTGAGCTGGTGCTCGCGCTCGTCGTGACAAGTCCTGGGTCCGCCATCACCGAGGCCGACCTCATCGCCTACGCCAAGACGAAACTCGCTGGTTACAAGTGCCCGAAACGAGTTGAGTTCCGCGACAGCTTGGCTCGCACGGCAACAGGCAAGCTCCAGAAATTCAAGCTGCGCGAGCCGTACTGGAGCGGGCAGAACAAAGCCGTGAACTAATGGGTCGGCTCGGGCAATTGTCAGGAATTCGTAAAGGTTGTAGCGATCCGTGCCGATCACTAGAACATGTCCCGGTTCCGCCAGGCCCTCGCCACTCTGTCATTGTCGGCGCTCACATTGCTCTCCCTGTGCGCCGTCGCTGCCCCTGTCCACGCTTCACCTGCGGCGGCTGCGACATACACCGTTCGGCCCGGCGACTACCTCACCGGCATCGCGCTCAAGGTGGGCGCCAAGGTCGGTGACCTGCTGTCGGTCAACCATCTCAAGATCACCAGCGTGATTCACCCAGGAGACACACTGCTGCTTCCGACGGGCGCCGTGTTGCCAGTCGTCGCCGCGCCGGCACCAGCAGCGCCTGCCGCGAACACGACGTACGTCGTCAAGCCGGGCGAGTCGCTCGCACGGATCGCATACACACACGGCGTGAGATTGGGTGCCCTCCTGGCGGCCAACAAGATGACCGTGACGAGCGTGATTCATCCCGGCGCGACTGTGGCGGTGCCGCCAGCAACCATGCCGACCCCCTTCGCGCCGAAGCAACCAGTTGCGATTCCCACGACGGGAACCATCACCGCCAGCGAAGCGCCGGTCCCGCAATCAAAATCGATCACCACGATGTTGGCCTATCTGCAGGCGCAAGTGGGCAAGCCGTATCAATTCAACGCCGCCGGACCCGACGCCTTCGACTGCTCTGGGCTGGTGTCGGCAGCGTTCGACAAGATCGGTATCAGCCTTCCTCACCAGAGCCTGCTGCAATCCACCTACGGTGTGGCCATCGATTGGAGGGCGCAGCCAATCGTGTCTGGCGATCTCGTGTTCATGTACTCGTCGGCAAACCCGGGCGTCATCGGCCATGTCGGTGTCGCCATCGATTCCAAGAACTGGGTCCAGGCCGCACGCACGGGTACGCCTGTGCGCATCGGGCCGATGCCGAGCCTCGAAAAGATCCAAGCCGTTCGCCGCATCATCAAGGGCTGATCGAAGCCAACGCTCCAACTCAGCTCCGCAGCTGAGCAACGACCTCTGCAGCTTTCGCGATGGAGTCCTCGGTGATCGGATCGAGTACCAGCTGTACGTGATCGATCCCTGCTTCGGCAATAACACCAAGCGCCGCAGCCATTTCGCCAATCGAGCCTGAAATCGGATTCGCACTTGCGCGCCGTGGCGCATCTGACCCGAAATCGAGCAGCACCGCCACAGACTTCTCCAGCGTCGACATGTCGCGGCCAACGCGGGCGCAGGCATTCGACAAACGTGTGAGCAGTGCCGGCACCAACTCGGGGCGATTGTCGAACTCGGAGAACCACACGTTCCATGCGGCGACGTGAGGAAGCGTGATGTCGAGCATGCGCGGGCCCATCGAGCCGATCATCATCGGCACCGGCGTCTCACGTCTCGATGGTGGATGCAGCACGCATTCGTCGAGATCATAAAAGCCGCCGTGCACGGTGATCGTCTCGCCAGCGAGAAGACGACGCACAATGTGGAAAGACTCTTCGAACCGCGCCACTCGCCGGTCGAAGGGCAGACCCATCGCCAGAAACTCTGTGGCGTTCCATCCTGAACCAATGCCAAGCGTGAGCCGCCCACCGGAAATTTCATCAACGGTCGACGCCATTTTCGCGAGCACCGCAGGATTGTGGAAAGGCAACGACGCCACCAATGGCCCGATGACGATCCGGGAGGTGGCTGCACCAATCGCAGCGAGCTGCGTCCACGCTTCCCACGGCCCTCGAGGGTGACCCCCCGGACCATCTCGATAGAGGTAGTGATCACCGACCCAGAGCGAATCGAATCCAGCATCTTCTGCCAGCACGGCCATGCGACGTACTTCCGGCCAACGCACGACGCGCTCGACCTC
>JAYTWP010000123.1:0-5998 GCA_043743395.1 Actinomycetota bacterium
GCGAGCACAAGGATCAGCATCGTGCCTGCCTGCAACATGTAGAACAGGCCTCGGCCCAGACCGCTGCGGCCGTAGACGAAGTCGCCCACCTGCGAGATCACGGTCGGGGTGCCGCCGTCATAGGGCATAGCGTGAGTATGCGCGGCAAGGACCGAGAGCCCCAGGAACATCACGCCGAGCAATGAGCCCATGATCACCAGCGTGCTTCTCGCGTTCTTCCATGCAGGCTCGCGGAATGCAGGGACGCCGTTCGAGATCGCCTCCACACCGGTAACCGCGGCACCACCCGAGCCGAACGCCTTCAGGACGATGAACACGGTCGCGCCCATCAGCAGCCCACTGCCGCTGTGTGCGCCGACCTTTTCCATGCCGGCCAAGTTGGTCGGACCCTTCGGGAGCGAGGAGAAGATCAGCTTGTACCCTCCAACACTCAACAGCACGAGCATGTTGACGATGAAGAAGTACGTCGGCGCAGCGAACAGCTTGCCCGACTCTTTGGTGCCGCGCAGGTTGCCATAGGCGATGAGAACCACGAATCCGATCGCAATCCAATGTTTGACCGGAGCAAGCGGCGTGATCGCCGAAGCCAGGGCATCGCTTCCTGCGGCAACCGACACAGCCACGGTGAGCACGTAATCGGTGAGCAACGCAACACCGGCCACCTGGGCGGGCATGAGACCGAAGTTGTCGCGGGTGACGATGTAGGCGCCGCCCGCAGATGGGTACGCCTTGATCGTCTGGCGGTACGACAGGATCAAAAAGCCGAGCACGACCAACAGAGCGACAGTGATCGGGGTGACGAGCGTGAATGCGGCCAGGCCTACGTACGGAACCAGCACCCGAAGAATCTCTTCGGTCGCATACGCGCATGACGACAGGTTGTCCGACGCAAATACGGCCAAGGCCGTTGGTTTGCCGAGTCGCTCATGCACTAGTTGCTCGGAGTGCAGCGGCGGACCGAGTACGGCATTCTTCAGCCGGTAGCCGAGCGGCTCGGGAATGTGCGCGCTATGAATATCGGGCGAGTGAGCAGGCCCGACGGGTGGTGCGGCCACCGGCGCAGCCTTTCCATTCGAGCGCGGTTCAGACATCGTCGTTTCGTCTTGGATCAGCACATGATCAGTGAACCTCACCGTGTCCTTCGGCTCCGTCAAGACCGCGCATAGAACATCAGCCGGCGCGCCAAGAACGCGCTAAGACGTCGTCGAGCGGGCACACTAAGGCCATGGGTCGAGGAGTTCTGCGTATCTACCTTGGCGCCGCGCCGGGTGTCGGCAAGACCTTCGCGATGCTCGATGAAGGCTGGCGACGCGCGCAGCGCGGTGCCGATGTCGTCATCGGTTTCGTCGAGACCCATGGGCGCGACAACACGGCCACTCAGATTCGTGATCTGGAGATCGTGTCGCGGCGCCGTGAAGAAACTGATGGTCGGTGGGTCGAGGACATGGATCTTGACGCGGTCCTCGCTCGCGCCGCCGAGGTCGTCCTCATCGACGAACTAGCGCACACCAACATTCCCGGTAGCCGGCACGTCAAGCGATGGCAAGACGTACAGATGCTGCTCGATGCCGGCTGCGATGTGATCTCCACGGTGAACCTGCAGCACTTTGAATCGCTCACTGACGTCGTCGAGAAGATCACAGGGTTCACCGAACACGAAACGGTGCCCGACGCCGTGGTGCGTGCCGCCGACCAGATCGAGCTTGTCGACATGAGCCCTGAGGCGCTGCGACGACGCCTCGCTCATGGCAACATCTTTCCCGCCGATCAACTCGACGCTACGCGAGCGAACTTCTTTCGGCTGGGTAATCTCGGCGCACTGCGCGAGTTGGCTCTGCTGTGGGTCGCCGACCGCGTCGAAGAACGCCTGCAGCATTACCTTGGTGAGCAGGGCATCACCGAGCCTTGGGAGACGCGAGAACGCGTCGTCGTCGCTCTTGCGGGCGAACGAGACAACACACACCTGATCCGTCGCACAGCACGGCTCGCCGGAAGATTGCAGGCCGATCTCATCGGCGTTCACGTTGGCTCTGCGGAGGGACCGTCTGCAGTGGATCTCGATCGGCAGCGCAATCTGCTCGGTCAACTTGGTGGTCGTTACCGCGAGGTGGTGGGCGACGATGTCGCTGTCGCACTTGCCGGTTTCGCTCAAGCGGAGAAGGCCACGCAGTTGGTGCTGGGAACGTCCGGTCGATCTCGCTGGAACCAGTTCGTACACGGATCTGTCACGGCGTCACTGCTCAGGCACATCGATCAGATCGACGTCCACGTCATCGCCGGCGAGAGCCAACGACAGAACTACTGGCCGACACTGCCGCGCATGCGGCGGATGGCACCACTTCCGCGTCGTCGCCGCATTGCTGCATGGTTGATGTGTCTCGCCGGGTTGCCGGCGATGACGCTGGCGCTCACACAGATCCGCCGCCATGTGAGCCTGGGTTCAGAACTCATATTGAGTCTCGGCCTCGTGGTTCTGATCGCCGCGCTCGGAGGCCTGCAAACCGGTCTCGTGGCCTCGATTCTCGCATTCTTGCTCACCAACTGGTTTTTCGTGCCCCCGTTTCACACGCTCAGCGTCAACGAGTCCAGCAACATCGTGATGCTATCGGTGTTCGTCACGGTGGCAGTTGTCGTCAGCGTGCTCGTCAACCGTTCAGCCGTGCGAGCCCGAGAGGCGTTGCGTGCTCGCGCCCAGGCCGGAGCGCTGGCACGTACCGCCGGCACGCTCGTCGGGTCATCCGACCCGCTACCCGAACTCGTCGATCAGCTACGAGTTACGTTCGACCTCGATGCCGTTGCCGTGCTCGAACTGAAAGATGACACCTGGGTGGTCAACACCGCTGTCGGCGAGCCCGTGCCGCTGAGGCCTGGCGACGGGTCTTCGCTGGCGCTCGACCCCAACGGCAGCGTGCAGTTGGTCCTCGTCGGCGGCGTACTCGAGATCGACGACCAATCGGTGTTGCGCGCGTTTGCTGACCAGTTGTCGTTGGCCCTCGAAGGCAGGCGTCTACGTGCCGATGCCGAAACGGTCGCGAGTCTCGCTCAGGCAAACGCGCTTCGAACAGCATTGTTGCAGGCGGTCTCGCATGATCTGCGCACACCCATTGCGTCGATCAAGGCGTCGGTGAGCGGCCTCCTGCAAAGCGACGTTGCGTTCTCGAACGACGACCGAACAAGCTTGCTGCGCAATATCGACGGCGCATCCGATCGGCTCGATCGGCTCGTCGTGAACCTGCTCGACATGAGCCGGTTACAGGCAGGAGCGGTGGAGAGCGCGAACCGTGCCATCGCCCTCGAAGATGTCGTTGCCTCGTCCCTTGCCAACACAACGCACCTTCGTGGTCGTGTCATCGTCGACGTGCCCGATACGCTCCCGCTCGTGATGGGTGACCCTGCTCTACTCGAGCGCGCGGTAGCCAACATTGTCTCCAACGCGATCGCGTGGTCACCGTCGGGCGCCGTCGTACGTATTGAGGCGGGGCAGGTGCACCGTCATGTCGTATTGCGCATCATTGACCGGGGCCCGGGCATACCCGTCGATGCCCGTGAACGGATCTTCGAGCCCTTCCAACGACTTGGTGATCGCTCGAACGACGCCGGTGTTGGCCTTGGTTTGGCCATTGCCCGCGGCTTCGTCGAATCGATGGATGCCACGCTGGAGATCGATGACACACCAGGCGGCGGTGTCACGATGAGCATCAGTCTCGCCGTCGCGGTCGAGGGTGGAGAGCCGTTGTGACCGCTACACCCCTCGCGCGCATCTTGGTCGTCGACGATGAACCTCAGATCCGTAGCGCGCTCGATGTAAACCTACGCGCGCGCGGCTATGCGGTCGACCTCGCCGAGGACGGTGAGCGCGCTTTGTACCTCGCTGCAGCGCATCACCCTGATCTCGTCCTTCTCGATCTCGGGCTTCCCGGTATCGGTGGCATCGAGGTCGTTCGTGGTCTACGCGGTTGGACCAGCGTGCCGATCATCATCTTGTCCGTACGCGAGGCCGAGGCCGACAAGGTGGCCGCGCTCGATGCCGGTGCTGACGACTATGTCTCCAAGCCCTTCGGCATGAACGAGCTCCTGGCGCGCCTGCGCGCCACCTTGCGCCGCCACCATCCCGAGCCCGAACAACCGTTGATCCGTACGGACGCCTTTGTCATCGATCTCGTCGCCAAACGCGTGGTGTGTGGAGACAACGAAGTGCGGCTCACACCGACCGAATGGGCCATTCTCGAACATCTCGTCCGCAACCCCGGCCGGCTCGTGACTCAGCGCCAATTGCTGCAACAGGTGTGGGGTCCACAATATGAACACGAAACCAACTATTTGCGGGTCCATCTCGCTGCGATCCGAAAGAAGCTCGAACCGGTTCCGAGCCAACCGCGGTACTTCATCACCGAGCCGGGAATGGGCTACCGCTTTGAGATGTGACTGCCGTCAGAGCGTGTGCCGAGCGTGTGGCGACCACTTTCTTACCTACTTATAGATCAGACTGAGTGTCTGTTCGCTCTGCAGGACATAGATTTTACCCCTGCGAATCAGCACAAGATCGAGGTATTCCACGTGGCGGGACCCCAACAGACAAACAACGCGGCCAGAACGCGGACGCGTTTCGCGCGCTGTGCGCTGCTCGCGCTCGTCGGTGCTTGTCTCGCGTCTGCGTGTTCGGCAAGTCGGCCCACCGCGAAGGATCCGACCTTGGTCGATCCAACGGCAACCCCCGGCACTTTTCCGATCGTTTCCTCCACAGTACCCGGCGGTGGTTCCGTGCCCGTGGGTCAGGCGTCAGGTTCTGTGCCCGTACAAGGTCCGATCAATGTTTACGCTCATGCCCTAGCCGGCGAGATGAGCCCGGCAGTTGCTCATGCCAAGGCGTACGTCTATGTGCCGAGCAACGACGACGGCTCGGTCACGGTCATCGATCAAAAGACCATGAAGGTGATTGATCGCTTCCAGGCCGGCAGCCTGATGCAGCACGTCGTACCGGGCTGGGATCTCAAGACCCTCTATGCAACCGCGAGCGGTTCGAACCGACTCGTGCCGATCGATCCCGCAACGGGCAAGGCCGGCAAGGGCATCCCCGTTGAGGCGCCGTACAACCTCTACTTCACCCCTGATGGCAAGAAGGCTGTCGTCATGGCCGAGCGACTCCGTCGTATCGACTTTTACGACCGCATCACATGGAAGCTGCTGCAGTCGGTGAACGTGCCGTGTCGCGGTGTCAACCACGCCGACTGGTCGCCCGATGGCGCCTGGTTCGTGGCATCGTGTGAGTTCTCCGGCGACATCATCAAGGTCGATACTCAGACCGGTGCGATCATGAACGTGCTGCCGCTCGCCGCCGGAGCGATGCCGCAAGACCTGCGTCTGGCACCCGACGGCACAAAGTTCTATGTGGCCGACATGATGAGCGGCGGTGTATGGATTCTCGATTCGTCGGGCACCAAGGTCATCGGCTCGATCAAGACCGGGGTTGGCGCACACGGCATCTACCCCAGCCGTGATGCAACGCGTGTGTACGTCACCAATCGCGGTCGTTTGGCCAAGGACACGGAGCGCAGGTCCAAAGCCGGTGATGGCTCAGTCAGCGTCGTTGATCCCACCACCGACAAGGTGTTGACCACGTGGCAGATTCCGGGTGGCGGATCTCCCGATATGGGTGGCGTCTCCGCCGATGGCTCCACATTCTGGGTGTCCGGTCGCTACGACGATGTCGTGTACGCGTTCGATACGCAGACCGGCAAGCTGCGCGCCACGATCCCTGTGCCCGGTGGTCCCCATGGCCTCAGCGTGTTCCCGCAGCCCGGCCGCTACTCACTTGGGCATACAGGTAACTACCGATGAGCGAAACTCCCCGCATCACCCGACGAGCATTGGTGTTGGGTGGGTCGGCTCTCGCTGGTCTCGCGGTCGTGACGAGTTGCAGCAGTGGCAAGCGCACCGTGAGCGCGAGCACAACGTTGCCAAACGTCGTCGCCACATCGACCTCCCTCGTGCCGCCCGC